>NZ_JBYCKQ010000020.1:0-14651 GCF_057473465.1 Acidithiobacillus sp. TH-A117 | reverse complement strand
GTCCATATTTGGGTGGAGGAGTGTTGGGGATGTTGAACCACTATTTACCTGTGCTCATCTTTATTGTGGTGGCACTGGTGGTCGGTGTGGTCCCATTACTGATGGGAGCCTCGCTCGGACCACATAAACCGGATAGCGAAAAGCTCTCGCCCTATGAATGTGGCTTTGAGGCTTTTGAAGACGCGCGCGTCAAATTTGATGTGCGTTATTATCTGGTGGCCATTCTCTTCATTCTCTTTGATCTGGAAATTGCCTTTCTCTTCCCTTGGGCGGTGGTTTTTGACCAGATAGGCATGATGGGCTTTCTGGCCATGATGATTTTTCTCGCCATTCTGGTGGTGGGCTTTATCTATGAATGGAAAAAAGGAGCCTTGGAATGGGAATAGAAGGTATCCTCGAGAAAGGCTTTGTGACCACCAGCATAGATACCGTGGTCAACTGGAGCCGAACCGGTTCTCTCTGGCCCATGACGTTTGGTTTGGCTTGCTGTGCTGTGGAAATGATGCATGCCGGGGCTGCGCGTTATGATCTGGACCGTTTTGGTATTGTCTTCCGTCCCAGTCCCCGCCAGTCGGACGTCATGATTGTGGCTGGCACCCTGGTCAATAAAATGGCACCGGCCTTGCGCAAGGTTTATGACCAGATGCCGGAGCCACGCTGGGTGGTTTCCATGGGATCCTGCGCCAACGGCGGGGGATATTATCATTACTCGTACAGTATTGTGCGCGGGTGTGATCGCATTGTTCCGGTAGATATTTATGTGCCCGGTTGTCCGCCAACCGCTGAGGCCCTGCTCTACGGCCTCATCCAGTTGCAGAAAAAAATCCGTCGCACCAACACGATAGCCAGGTGAGCCATGACTGACGCACTCGAAAATCTGCGCCAGACACTGAGCGCAAAACTGGGGAATAGTCTGCGCGAAGCCCGTCTGGAACGGGCTGAGCTGACTGTGGAGCTGGCCCCGGAAGCATTGCACGCGACTTGTGTCTGGCTGCGTGATGACCCTGCCTGTCGTTTTGACATGCTCATCGATGTCTGTGGGGTTGATTACTCCGAGTATGGCGATGGCAGCTGGGAAGGGCCGCGCTTTGCCGTGGTGTATCACCTGCTTTCTCTGCCTCATCGGCAGCGTATCCGGCTGCGCGTATATGCCGATACGGAGTTGCCTATAGTGCCTTCGGTGGTGGATATCTGGGCGGCAGCCAACTGGTTTGAAAGAGAGGCCTTTGATCTTTACGGGATTTTGTTTGATGGTCATCCCGACCTGCGGCGGATTCTGACGGATTACGGGTTTGTGGGGCATCCCTTCCGCAAGGATTTTCCCTTGGTGGGCACCGTGGAAATGCGTTATGACGCCGATCAGGGCCGGGTCATTTACGAACCCACCCGCACCGAAGAAAGAGTCGTGGTGCCGCGCATCATCCGCAGTGAAGAAGAGGGGCGCTATCATGCCAGAAATCAATAATTTCACCATGAACTTCGGGCCGCAACACCCCTCGGCCCACGGGGTGCTGCGTCTGGTACTGGAGCTGGACGGCGAAGTCATCGAGCGCGCCGACCCCCATATCGGTCTCCTCCATCGGGCTACCGAAAAACTGGCGGAAAACAAAACCTATTTGCAGAATCTGCCATACATGGACCGTCTCGACTATGTGTCCATGATGTGCAACGAACATGCCTACTGCCTGGCGGTAGAAAAGTTACTGGGTCTGGAAGTGCCGAGGCGTGCCCAGTATATCCGCACCCTTTTTGATGAAATCACCCGGGTACTCAACCACCTGCTCTGGCTGGGTGCTTATGCTCTGGACGTAGGCGCCATGAGTGTTTTTCTGTATTGCTTTCGCGAGCGGGAAGACCTCATGGACGTTTATGAGGCGGTATCGGGAGCGCGGATGCACGCCGCCTACTATCGTCCCGGAGGAGTGTATCGCGATCTTCCCGCACAGATGCCCCAGTATGTGGCCTCGCCCTATCGGGATGCGCGGCGCCTGGAATCCCTCAATGCCAATCGTCAGGGCTCGGTGCTCGATTTCATTGAAGATTTTACCCGCCGTTTTCCGGGTTATGTGGATGAATACGAAACCCTGTTGACCGACAACCGGATCTGGAAACAGCGCACCGTGGGCATTGGTGTCGTCGATGCGGAAAGAGCCGTACAACTGGGATTTACCGGTCCCATGTTGCGGGCTTCGGGGGTTGCCTGGGATTTGCGGCGGACCCAGCCTTACGCGGCCTATGCGGACCTGGATTTTGAGATTCCTGTGGGCAGTACGGGTGATTGTTATGATCGTTATCTGGTGCGGGTCGCCGAAATGCGGCAAAGCAACCGGATTATTGCCCAGTGTGTGGATTGGCTCCGGAAAAATCCGGGCCCGGTGATCAGCGATGACTTCAAGGTCGCCGCACCGCCGCGCGAAGAAATGAAGACCAGCATGGAAGCCCTGATTCATCATTTCAAATTGTTTTCTGAAGGTATGTCGGTACCTGCCGGCGAAGTTTATACCGCTGTCGAGGCACCCAAGGGCGAATTTGGCATTTACATGATTTCTGACGGGGCCAACAAACCCTACCGGATGAAAATTCGCGCCCCGGGTTTTTCTCACCTGGCGGCTATGGATGAAATGGCCAAGGGCCACATGATTGCAGATGTGGTGGCGATACTGTCCACCATGGATATTGTTTTCGGCGAGATTGACAGGTAGATCATGTTATCGGAAAAGTCCCTGGAAGCTATTGCTTTTGAGCGCAGCAAGTATCCGCCCGAAGAATCCCGTTCGGCCCTCCTGGCTGCGTTGCGGATTGCCCAGGAAGAGCAGGGCTACCTGCGTGATGAAGTCATCACCTATGTCGCCAATCTGTTGGACTTGCCGCCCATTCAGGCCTTTGAAGTGGCTACTTTTTACACCATGTATGACCTCAAGCCTGTGGGCCGTCACAAGTTCTGTGTGTGCGGCAGCGTGTCCTGCTTTCTCAATGGTTCCGACCGGATGATTCGTCACCTTAGTGAAAGACTGGGTATTGGTCTGGGCGAAACGACAGAAGATGGTTTATTCACCCTCCAGGAAGTGGAATGTCTGGGCGCCTGCAAAGATGCCCCCATGCTGCAGTTGGGTGATCGCTACTACGAAAATCTCACTCCGGAAAGCCTGGATGCCTTGATTGCCGAATTGCGGGGAGGATCTACAGATGTACGTTAATGGCGTGACTCTGAAAAATCGTGGTGTGCCAGACTCCCATAAATTGTCGGTCTATGCCGGAACGGGTGGCTACGATGCCCTGCGCAAGGTGCTGCAGGAGCCCATGGCCCCCGAACAGATCATTGCCGAGATGAAAAAATCCGCCCTGCGCGGACGGGGTGGGGCTGGCTTCCCCACCGGACTGAAATGGAGCTTCATGCCCAAGGGGGTCAGTGGGACTAAATACCTGCTCTGTAATGCCGACGAAGGTGAGCCCGGGACCTGCAAGGATCGGGACATCATGCGTTATGAACCGCATCGGCTGATTGAGGGTATGATTATCGGTGCCTACGCCATGGGCGCTACGGCCGGTTATATTTTTATTCGTGGCGAATTCATCGAGCCCATCAACATTGTCGAAGGCGCGCTGGCGGAAGCCTATGCTGCCGGCTATCTGGGCAAGAACATCCTAGGTACGAACTTTTCCTTTGATCTTTATGTGTATCGCGGCGCCGGCGCTTATATTTGCGGCGAAGAAACGGCGCTGATGGAAGCCCTGGAGGGTAAGAAGGGCCAACCGCGCTTCAAGCCGCCCTTTCCGGCCAGTTACGGGCTTTATGGCCGTCCCACCACCATCAATAATGTCGAAACTTTTGCCTCGGTGCCGGACATTATCACCAAGGGTGGCGAATGGTTTTTGAATCTGGGTAAACCCAATAACGGCGGAACTAAGATTTTTTCGGTCACTGGCCAGGTGCAGAAGCCTGGCAATTATGAAGTGCCCATGGGACTGCCATTTCGGGAGCTGCTGGAGATGGCCGGTGGGCTGCGTCCCGGGCGCCAACTGAAAGCGGTCATTCCTGGTGGAACTAGTACTGCAATGATTGCCGGAGAAGTGATGATGGATGTGACCATGGATTATGACTCCATCTCCAAGGCGGGTTCCGCTTTGGGCGCCGGTTCGGTCATTGTCATGGACGACAGTGTTTGTATGGTGCGTACCGTTGAGCGCATTGCCCGCTTTTACATGCATGAATCCTGTGGTCAGTGTACGCCCTGCCGGGAAGGCATGGGCTGGTTATGGCGGGTGATGCACCGCCTGGAAAACGGCCAGGGTCGGGAAGAAGACCTGCAATTATTGCTGGATGTGGGATCGCGTATTGAAGGGCGGACTATCTGCGCCCTGGCTGATGGTGGGGTTGCACCGGTGGTGAGTTCCATCAAGCTGTTTCGTGAGGAATATGAATATCACATTGAGCACAAGCGCTGCATGATCAGTATGGGGGAGCACTGATGCCACATATTGAAATAGACGGACAGTCCATCGAGGTGGCCGCAGGCACCACTATCATGGAGGCGGCAGAGTCGCTGGGAATCTATATTCCTTTTTTCTGCTATCACCCCAAACTCTCCGTCGCTGCCAACTGCCGCATGTGTCTGGTGGATGTGGAAAAGGCCCCCAAACCCCTGCCGGCCTGTGCGACCCCGGTGGCCGACGGGATGAAAATCGCCACGGCCTCGCGTAAGGCCAAAATGGCCCAGCAGGGTGTTTTGGAGTTTTTGCTGATCAATCATCCTCTCGACTGCCCCATTTGTGATCAGGGTGGCGAGTGTCCTCTGCAAGACATCACCATGGGTTTCGCCAACCCCCACAGCCATTATCAGGAAGAAAAGCGGGTGGTCGAAGACAAAGACATCGGCCCCCTGATTACCACCGAAATGACCCGCTGTATTCAGTGTACCCGCTGTGTGCGCTTCGGTCAGGAAATTGGCGGTATCAAGGAGCTGGGTGCTACCGGGCGCGGCGAGCACATGGCTATTGGCACTTATGTGGCCAAGGCCGTGCAATCCGAGCTTTCCGGCAACATGATTGATTTGTGTCCGGTCGGAGCGCTCACCAGTAAACCATTCCGCTACAAGGCGCGTTCCTGGGAGTTGAAGCATACCCCGGGGATTTGTCCCCATTGCTCCACCGGGTGCAACACCGACGTGCAAAGTCTGGGCAAGGAAGTCCTGCGGGTCTTGCCGCGTAATCATGAAGCGGTCAACGAACAATGGATTTGCGACAAGGGGCGCTATGCCTACACCGGGTTGAATGCACCCGATCGGGTGACCCAGCCTTTGCTCCGCAAGGCGGATGGGGAGTGGGCGGAAGTTTCCTGGGCGGAAGCCCTGGAAGCGACTTTGGCCGGCCTGGAAAAGCTGCTGGCCCGTCATGGGGCAGACAAACTGGCAGGACTGATCTCTGGACAATCCAGTAATGAAGAGCTTTTCCTCTTTCAGGCCTTGCTGCGAGGGCTGGGCAGTCCGCATCTCGACCATCGCCTGCACCAGCAGGATTTCCGGGCGGATGCGGCCATGCCGCTGTATCCTGCCCTGAACATGACGCTGGAAGAACTGGAAAGAGAGCCATTGATTGTGCTCTGTCATGCTTTCACCCGACATCAGCAGCCCCTGACCAACCACCGTTTGCGCAAGGCGGTTTTGAACGGCGGGAAAGTAGTGAGCATCGACAGTATTCACCAGGATTTCAACTTTACAGTCACGCAACTGGTGGCTGAGGCTGGTGCAGATAGCCACCTGTATCAGCACTTGGCTGAACATTTTGCGCACCTGCATGAGGCGCCACAGAACGATCCTCTGGCGGTGCTGGCCCGGGAGCTGGCGGCTGCCGACAATCCCCTGATTCTGATTGGCAGTGCCTTGTTGCATCATCCCCAGGCGGCTGATTTGCTGGCCCAGGTGGAAAGTATTGCCGAGTTGGCCGGTGGCCGGATTGGCTGGCTGGCCGAAGAAGCCAATAGTGCGGGCGCCTGGTTGAGCGGTTGTGTGCCGCAACGTGGCCCCGGCGGTCATCCTCTGGACGCAGCAGGTTTGCCTGCAGATGCGTATTGGGAAGCTGAAATGCAGGGCTTTATCCTGTTCGGCGTAGAGCCCGGTGTGGATAGTATGCGCGGCGCTGAAGCCGTTCAGCGTCTGGCCAATGCCGAGTTTGTCCTGAGTATCAGCCATTTTGCCCAGGAGGCCCGGCAGTATGCCGATGTGATTCTGCCCATGGCGGCATTTGCCGAGGGTTCGGGTTCTTATGTGAATAATGAAGGGCGTTTGCAGTCTTTCCGTGCAGCCGTGAAATTGCCCGGTGAAGTGCGGCCGGGCTGGAAAATCCTGCGGGTGCTGGGAGACAGTCTGAAATTGCCCGATTTTCAGTACAACGAGCTCAGCGAAGTCAGTGCCGCCTGGCAACATGCGGTGGGTGACTATGGCATGGACATTCCACCTTTTCAGGCATTCCCGCCCCTCCATGCCGCACAAGCCCTTCCTGCCGGTCCATTATTGCGCCTCGGTGATTGGCCTATCTATCAGGGTGATCCGCTGGTCCGCCGCGCTGCTCCCTTGCATAACCCGCTGCGCGCCAGAATGCATCCGCAGCAGGCTCATCAGTCAGGTATTCAAGGAGATGTAGTGGAAGTGAGTACGGCAGCGGGGAAAGTGACCCTGGCGCTGGAACTGGACACTCATATTCCTTTGGGCTGTATCTGGGTTCCCCTGGGATATTCCGAAACTGCCGTGCTGGGTGCGGCTTATACTCCCTGCTCGGTGGTCATGGCGGCTCCGCCTGAGCGCCAGACGAAAAGCCTGAGGGCCTCATGATGCAGGACTTTTTCCATACCGGCTGGTGGGCGGTACTCTGGTCGATTATCAAAATCGTCATTGTCGTTGTTCCCTTGCTGCTGGGGGTTGCCTATCTGACCCTGGCCGAGCGCAAGGTCATCGGCTACATGCAGGTGCGCCTGGGGCCGAATCGTGTCGGCTTCCGGGGTTCGTTGCAGCCCATTGCCGATGCCCTGAAATTGATGTTCAAGGAAGTCATCATTCCCACCAATGCCAATCGCTTCCTGTTTCTGGCGGCACCGGTGCTGGCCTTTGTTCCGGCTTTGTTGGTATGGGCGGCAGTGCCTTTTGGTCCGGATGTGGCCATTTCCAACATGAATGCCGGATTGTTGTATGTGCTGGCCATTGCCGGATTGGGTGTATATGGCATCATCGTCGCGGGCTGGGCTTCCAATTCCAAATACGCCTTCCTGGGAGCCATGCGCGCGGCTGCGCAGCTGGTTGCCTACGAAATTGCCATGGGTTTTGCCCTGGTCGGAGTGCTGATGCTGGCCCAGACCCTCAATCTCAGCAAAATTGTCGAAGCCCAGGCCGGCGGGGGCTTCTGGTCCTGGTACTGGTTGCCACTTTTTCCGTTCTTCCTGGTGTATTTCATCTCCGGTGTGGCAGAAACCAACCGTGCGCCATTTGACGTGGCAGAAGGGGAATCGGAAATTGTCGCCGGTTTTCATGTGGAATATTCCGGTATGGCCTTCGCCCTGTTTTTCCTGGCCGAATACGCCAACATGATTTTTGTTTCCCTGTTGACTACGGTACTGTTTCTGGGCGGCTGGTATGCGCCCATCAACACGCCGCTATTGACCTGGATACCGGGCCTGGTCTGGTTGTTGCTCAAAACCGCTTTTCTGCTCTATGTGTTTTTGTGGATACGGGCTACTTTTCCCCGTTATCGTTATGACCAGATCATGCGTCTGGGCTGGAAAGTCTTCATTCCGGTGACCATTGCCTGGATTGTGGTGGTGGGTATTGCCCTGGAAACACCCATGCGTGCCCTTCTGCGCTGAGGAGAACAAGATGCACATTCGTCCAAAGCAGTGGTTCAAGACTTTTTTTCTGACCGAAATGCTGCGTGGTATGCAGTTGACCGGCCGATATTTTTTTGCGCCCAAAATTACCGTGCAGTATCCGGAAGAACAGACGCCGCAATCTCCCCGTTTTCGTGGTTTGCATGCTCTGCGTCGTTATGAAAACGGGGAGGAGCGCTGCATTGCCTGCAAATTATGTGAAGCTGTCTGTCCGGCCATGGCCATCACCATTGAGAGTGAACAGCGCAGTGACGGTACCCGGCGCACCACCCGCTACGATATTGACCTCAGCAAGTGTATTTTTTGCGGCCTCTGTGAGGAATCCTGTCCGGTGGATTCCATCGTCGAAAGTCGGGTACTGTCTTATCACGGCGAAATTCGCGGTGATCTGATTTATACCAAAGATATGCTCCTGGCGAATGGCGACCGACTGGAAGCGGAATTGGCAGCGGATCGCGAAGCAGACCGCGCATATCGTTGATGGGATAATGAGAACATGTTGATAACCACCATCCTTTTTTATCTGTTTTCGGTCATATTGCTGGCTTCGGCAACCGCCGTGATTACCGCGAGAAACCCGGTATACGCCTCGCTTTTTCTGGTGTTGGCCTTTTTTAACGCTGCCGCCCTATTTATTTTGCTGGGGGCAGAGTTTCTGGGGCTGGTACTGATTCTGGTATATGTCGGCGCGGTCATGGTGCTTTTCCTTTTTGTGGTGATGATGCTGGATATCAATCTGACTCGCCTCAAGGAGGGTTTCCTGAGTTATCTGCCTCTGGGTCTGGCCATTGCCATTCTCGGCGTGCTGGAGCTGGCGGTGGTGTTCTGGACATCGCCGCTGGGGCATGTTCCCGCTCCGGCACCCATTCCTGCCAATGCCGACAATACCCGTGCCCTGGGTGTGCTTCTGTATACCCACTATTTGTATCCTTTTGAGATTGCCGCTGTGATCTTGCTGGTAGCCATTATTGCGGCCATTGCCCTGACCCTGCGCCGTCGCCAGGGTACCAAAACCCAGAATATCGACGCGCAAATGGCGGTACGTGCCAAGGATCGTCTCAGCCTGGTCAATTTACGAGGGCCGGAACAATGATGGGCGGACAACCGACGCTGGCCGCTTACCTGATTCTGGGCGCCATCCTCTTTTCCATTGGCGTCGTGGGTATTTTTCTGAACCGCAAAAATGTGATTATTTTGCTGATGGCCATCGAGTTGCTGCTGTTGGCAGTGAACATCAATCTGGTCGCCTTTTCGCGGTATCTGGGTAATCTCGAAGGACAGGTATTTGTGTTTTTCATCCTGACTGTAGCGGCTGCTGAAGCAGCCATCGGTCTGGCCATTCTGGTGGTGTACTTCCGCAACCGCCGCAGTATCAACGTTGAAGATATTGATGAGTTGAGAGGCTGATATGTGGGTTTTTGACTGGTTACATGTCTTTCCGCCTCTCGTGGTGTATCTGATCATTCCTCTGGCACCCCTGGCCGGCTCGTTGGTGGCGGGCTTTGCAGGCTGGAAATTGCAGGAGCAGGCCCACTGGGCGCCATTGGCAGGAGTGGCGGTTGCTTTTTATCTGGCGCTGGCAGTGCTTTTCCAGACCCTCCATGGCCAGGATTTTTATGGCAATGTGTACACTTGGGCGGTGATGGGGCATCTACAGGTGCCCATCGGTTTTGATGTGGACAGTCTGACGGCCCTGATGCTGGTAGTCGTGACGTTTGTCTCGCTCTGCGTGCATTTGTACACCATCGGCTATATGCACGGTGACCCTGGATACGCCCGCTTTTTCAGTTATATTTCGCTCTTCACGTTCAGCATGATCATGCTGGTCATGAGCAACAATTTCCTGCAGCTGTTTTTCGGCTGGGAAGCGGTGGGCCTGGTGTCCTATCTGCTCATTGGCTTCTGGTTTCAGCGTGAAAGCGCCAATGTGGCCGCTCTCAAAGCCTTTATCGTCAATCGGGTGGGCGATTTTGGTTTTCTGATTGGCATTGCGGCGGTATATCACTACTGCGGCAGTCTCAATTACCGGACCGTGTTTGCCATGGTTCCCCATCTGGTCGGCCAGACGGTGGAGATCATTCCCGGGCATCCCTGGAATGTGTTGACCTGGATTGCGCTGCTGCTCTTTATCGGTGCCATGGGTAAATCTGCGCAGGTGCCCCTGCATGTCTGGCTGCCGGAATCCATGGAAGGCCCGACCCCTATTTCGGCCCTGATTCACGCGGCGACCATGGTGACCGCCGGCATTTTCATGGTGGCCCGGATGTCCCCCATTTATGAGCAGTCAGCCACGGCGTTAACCGTCATACTGCTGATTGGTTCCATCACTGCCCTGTTCATGGGGCTGATTGGCCTGGTGCAGAATGACATCAAGCGCATTATTGCCTATTCGACCCTGTCGCAACTGGGTTACATGACCGCCGCTCTCGGAGCATCCGCCTTTTCGGCAGCTATTTTTCACTTGATGACCCATGCCTTTTTCAAGGCTCTGCTCTTCCTGGCAGCAGGTTCGGTGATCCACGCCATGGCCAACGAGCAGGATATCCGCAAGATGGGCGGTTTGCGCAAGGCCATGCCCATCACCTATATCACTTTCCTGATTGGGGGTCTTGCCCTGTCAGGCATTCCGCCCTTTGCTGGTTTTTTCAGCAAGGATCTGATCATTGAAGCCGTGGGTTTGTCCACCTTGCCGGGGGCAGGCTGGGCCGAGTTCATGCTGGTGGCGGGAGCCTTTGTCACCGCCATGTATACGTTCCGGATGTTTTTCATGGTGTTCCATGGTGAGCCCCGGATGGACCCCTACACCCGCGACCATCTCCACGAATCTCCCTGGGTGATCACGGTGCCACTGATTGCCCTGGCCATTCCGGCAGCCTATGCCGGCTGGGCTTATATCGGTCCAGTGGGGCTGGGACATTTCCTCGACTCCTCCCTGGTCATCGCTCCCCGGTTCAATACCATCGGCGAAATCGCTGCGCATTGGCAGGGTGCCGGGGTGTTTCTCGTCCATGGCCTGGAAGCCTGGCCGTTCTGGTTGGCCATCGCCGGCATTGTCTGTGCCGCCTACTTTTATGCCTGGCGAAGCGGTTTGCCTGAAACTCTCAGTCGGGTACTCAGTCCGGTAATCTGGTTGCTGCAGAGCAAGTTTGGCTTCGATGCCTTCAACAATGCCGTGCTGGTGCGGGGAGTCATTCAATCTGGCCGACTGTTCTGGCATGTCGGCGACGAAAAGCTCATCGATGGCCTGATGGTGAATGGGACGGCCTTCGGTATTGGCAAACTGGCGCTGTCCTGGCGGCGAGTGCAAACGGGATACATCTATCATTACGCTTTTGCCATGATTATCGGGTTGATTTTACTCATGACATATTTTGTGGTCTGGAAGGGGTAAGGCAGGATGAATGCTCAGCTCCTCAGTTATTCTATCTGGGTGCCGATTGTCGGCGGCTTGCTGGTTCTCGCCGTCGGTGACCGCCGTGCGCAGCTGGCGCGCTGGCTGGCACTGTTGGTGTCCTTGCTCGCCTTTGCCATCACCATTCCGCTGTACACCGGTTTTGATACCCACACGGCGGCCATGCAGTTTGGCGAGAGGGTGGCCTGGATTCCCTCCCTGAATATTTACTACCACCTGGGTGTGGATGGTATTTCCCTGTGGTTTGTGCTGCTCACCAGCTTTCTGACGGTGCTGGTGGTGATCAGCTCCTGGCGTAATGTCCAGACCCGGGTGGCGCAATTCATGGCCGCCTTCCTGATCATGGAAGGCATGATGATCGGCGTGTTCTGTGCTCTCGACGCCATCCTTTTTTATGTTTTCTGGGAAGCCATGCTGATCCCGATGTTTCTGATCATCGGGGTCTGGGGCGGACCGCGACGGGTATATGCCACCATCAAGTTTTTTCTCTATACCTTTCTCGGCTCGGTGTTGATGCTGGTGGCCCTGCTTTACCTGTATTTCCATAGTGATCACAGTTTTGATCTGCTGGTCTATCAGCATACTCCCCTGGGAATGACCGCCCAGATCCTCATTTTCATCGCTTTTTTTGTGGCCTTTGCGGTCAAAATTCCCATGTGGCCGGTGCATACCTGGTTGCCCGATGCCCATGTCGAGGCACCTACCGCCGGATCGGTAGTGCTGGCGGCGATCATGCTGAAAATGGGTGCTTATGGTTTTCTGCGTCTGAGTCTGCCCATTGTTCCCGATGCCAGTCATAAACTGGCCTGGCTGATGATTCTGCTGTCCCTGATTGCCATTATTTATGTGGCGCTGGTGGCCATTGTCCAGGAAGACATGAAAAAACTGGTGGCCTATTCTTCCATTGCCCACATGGGATTCGTGACCCTCGGATTTTTTGTGTTTGACAGTGTGGCCATTGAAGGCAGCATCATTCAGATGCTTTCCCATGGTTTTATCAGTGCCGCCATGTTCCTGTGCATTGGCGTGCTTTACGATCGGATGCACACCCGCAACATCAAGGCCTATGGCGGGGTGGCCAATGTCATGCCGATTTTCGCCGCACTGATGATGCTCTTTGCCATGGGTAATGTCGGTCTGCCCGGCACTTCCGGATTTGTGGGTGAATTTATGGTGGTCCTCGGAACCTATCAGATGCATCCCTGGGCGGCGATTCTCGCGGCCACGGGGCTGATTACCGGGGCCAGCTATACCCTGTGGCTATTCAAGCGGGCCATTTTTGGCGGCATTGTTCATCCCGAAGTGGCCGCCCTGAAAGATCTCGACCTGCGGGAAATGCTGGTGCTCGGCACCCTGGCGGCTTTCACCCTGCTGCTGGGAGTGTGGCCGGCACCTTTCCTTGATATTGTACATAGTTCGGTACAGCATCTGGTGGCCCAGATCGCTGTTTCGAAGATTCCGGCGTAGAAGGACTCTGCCTATGAATGCTTTTCTGCTGCATTGGACTTTCGCCATCCCGGAGATTTGGGTATTGAGCATGGCCTGCGTGGTATTGCTGGCTGATTTGTACCTGGGCGAGCGCCTGCGGGATGTCGCCCCGGTATTGACGGTGCTGACTCTGCTGGGTGCTGCGGTCCTGACCTTTTTTGAAATAGGACAGAGTGGTACGGCCTTTGCCGGACAATTGATTCTGGATCCATTTACCAATGTGGCTGAGCTGTTCAGTTATCTGGCGGTATTGATGGTGGTCCTGTATTCCCGGCGCTATCTGATGGATCGCGGCATCTATCGGGGCGAAATTTATGTGTTGCTGCTCTTTGCCCTGCTCGGGGTCATGGTGATGGTATCAGGAGGCAGTCTGCTGAGCATTTATCTGGGGCTGGAGCTGCTGGCGCTGAGTCAATATGCCTTGGTGGCTTTCCATCGCGACAGTCTGAGCGCGACCGAAGCGGGACTGAAATATTTCGTGCTTGGCGCCTTGGCTTCGGGATTGCTCCTCTACGGCATGTCACTGCTCTACGGTCTGACCGGAACCCTGGATGTACAGCACATTGCCGCAGCCCTGGTCAATGTCAACAGCAGTAATCTCATTCTGGTGTTTGCCCTGGTATTTATTGTGGCGGGCATTGCCTTCAAGCTGGGGGCTGCCCCTTTCCATATGTGGCTGCCGGACGTCTATCAGGGTGCCCCCACCCTGGTGAGCACTTTTCTGGCCTCGGCACCTAAAATCGGGGCCTTCGCTCTGATTGTCCGGCTGCTGATAGATGGCGGTTACGGCATGCTGGAATCCTGGCAGCAGATATTTATCGCCTTGACCCTGGTGTCCCTAGTCGTGGGTAACCTGATTGCCATTGCCCAGCAGAATCTCAAAAGAATGCTGGCCTATTCAACCGTAGGCCATGTGGGTTTTCTATCTCTGGGAATTGTCGCAGGAACGGCAGCCGGTTTTGCCAGTGCCTTTTTCTATACGATAGTTTACGTGCTGATGTCCCTGGCGGGTTTCGGGATGATCCTGCTCTTGTCCCGGGCGGGCTTTGAGGCTGAACGTATTGATGATTTCAAGGGCCTGGCCCAGCGCAAGCCCTGGTATGCCTTTTTGATGCTGATCATCATGTTTTCCATGGCCGGTGTACCGCCTACGGTGGGATTTTATGCGAAGCTCGCGGTGTTTCAGGCGGTCATCGCGGCAGGGTATGTCTGGCTGGCGGTGATTGGTGTGCTGCTGGCGGTGATTGGTGCCTTCTATTATTTGCGGGTCGTGAAGGTTATGTTTTTTGATGCGCCCGATCCGGATGTGGATTTCGAAAATGCGCCGATCGTGCGGGATGATCTCGCCAGTGCTACCCTGAGTATGAACAGTCTGGCCTTACTGGTGCTGGGGATTGTGCCCGGACCGTTGATGGCCTTCTGTTTTTACGCCATGCAGGGAGTGATTTGATGGATATGCAACAGTGGGCACTGGTCTATATTTTACTGGCTTTTGTGGCGGCGAACCTGCCCTGGCTCAGCCAACGCCTGTTTTTTGTGCGCAAAATGGCTGAGGGTAAAGCCCTCCAATGGTATCTGCTGGAATGGCTAGTCATGTACTTCATTGTCGGCCTGATCGGCATGGGCATCGAGCAAAGTCTGGATGGCAGTCTGCACGGCCAGGGTTGGGAATTCTATGTGATTGCCCTGTGCATGTTTGCCGTTTTTGCCATCCCGGGTTTTATCTGGCGCTTCAACGTGCTGCCCATGTTGCGCAGATCTTGACCGGGGCGCCCGTAATCGGTACATTTGCGGGCTGCAGGCGCGTAGCTCAGGGGGAGAGCGCTACCTTGACACGGTAGAGGTCGGCGGTTCGAAACCGCCCGTGCCTACCAAATC
>NZ_JBYCKQ010000019.1:0-15532 GCF_057473465.1 Acidithiobacillus sp. TH-A117 | reverse complement strand
TGCCCACGATCCGCCAGAATCATTGCCCACCATCGCCCAGAATCACCGCCCACGATCATTCAGAATGACTGCCCACGATGGGCCAGAATACGCAGCCAGCCCTTCGACGACAAAAAGTCCTCCCTGCCACCATCCCGCTTTACCGGTGTGCAAGGCGAGTCCCCCTTTCCAGAGTCCAGTGGCTGTGGTTCCGGTGCTGATGCCGCCACTCAGGTTGGAGACCCCTTCCACCTGGCCATGCATGACCAGTGAAATACCTCGCCACCAGTGCTGGTGTGCTTGTTCGGGAATGGACTGCCCCGAACTGGCTGCCCAGGCAGGGGTGATGGCAGCACAAAAAAGTATCGAACCCATAAAAAGTTGGCGGTAACGGTGTTGCTGGCGAAGCATGCTTTCTCCCTTTATAGAGGCGGTTCATGGTTATTGATAATAGATGTCTTGACAGCCTGAACTGCGTTTACTAATCTGCAACTCTGTTGCATATAAATATGACGCAGTCATGCACCGCAATCAAGCCCCATAACGCTGCCCAATATCTCAGGGAGAAGTACCATGCATCATACTAAACTTGAAAAAACAATCTTTGCGCGTCAGCCGAAGCTACATACTTCGCTTAGGCCGTCACTGCTATCCGTCCTGACCCTCCTATTGGGTCTGGGAACCGCCCAGTTGGCCGCCGCCAGCACCATTCATGCAGTAGGTGTCGAAAATCAATATGCCAATGTGATCAGTCAGATTGGCGGAAAGTATGTTCAGGTGAGCGCGATTGAGAGCAATCCCAACACCGATCCCCATACTTTTGAAGCCAGCCCTGCGGTAGCCCGGGAAATTGCGGCGGCTCAGCTGGTGGTCCGCAATGGTCTCGGTTATGACAGCTGGGCCAAAAAAATCCTGGCGGCAGATGCAAATCCCCAACGCCAGGTGATTGTGGTTCAGAATCTGCTGCATTTGCCGGACAGTACCAGAAACCCCCATCTCTGGTACAAGCCGGAAACCATGCCCGCAGTGGTCAAGGCTGTGGCGGCAAGCCTGAGTGCCCTGGATCCGGCGCACAAGGCGTATTTTGATGCTAACGTCCAGAAGTTCGATACTTCGCTAAAGCCCTGGTACGCAGCTATCGCCAGTTTCAAGGCTCATTATCCTCATGCTCCGGTAGCTGTCACCGAGCCGGTAGCGGATTATATGCTGCAGGCGGCAGGCTGTGATCTCAAAACTCCCTGGAATCTCCAAGCAGACATCATGAACGGAACGGATCCAGCCCCTCAGGATGTGAGTATTCAGAATCAGCTGTTCAAGACTCACCAGGTCAAGGTTTTTCTGTATAACCAGCAGGTTACAGACTCCCTGACGGCGTCTTTTCTCCATAATGCCAAGGCGGCACATATTCCCGTGGTAGGCGTTTATGAAACTATGCCAACGGGTTACACTTATCAATCCTGGATGCTGGCAGAGGTGAAAGCTTTGCGGGCAGCGCTGGAGCATGGCCAATCTACGACGGTGTTGAAATAATATCTTGACCAATCAAAGAGCTATTCTAGCGGTCGCCGATCTTTCTGTGGATCTGGGCGGCCGCAGTATTTTACGGGATGTCAGTTTTGATCTGTATCCGGGGCAGCTTTGCGCCCTGATTGGCGAAAACGGGGCAGGTAAGACGACCTTGTTGCGGACCTTGCTGGGTCTGATCAGTCAACGTGCGGGTACGGTCCTGATAGACGGAGAAGTTCCCCGGAAGCATCGCGCTTTGGTGGGTTATGTCCCCCAGAAAATCACTTTTGACCCGGATTTGCCTTTGCGTACCCGGGATCTAGTGCGTTTGGGACTGGATGGCCATCGTCCCGGTTTGCCCCTCTGGAATAGCCGCACCGATACCGCTGTCGATGCGGCATTGCAGGCGGTGGGTGCAGAAGAATTTGCGGATCGGCGGGTCGGCGAGCTGTCGGGAGGACAACAGCAGCGAGCGGTAATTGCCCATGCCCTGGTCCGTAAGCCGCGCTTGCTGATTCTGGATGAACCCCTGGCGAATCTGGATTTTGGCAGTGCCAATGCCCTGGTCGATCTGTTGGGGAAGTTGATCGTTCAGCAGCAGATGACTGTGCTGGTCACTGCCCATGATATGAATCCCCTGATTCCCGTGATGGATCGACTGGTCTATCTGGTGGATGGCCGTGCGGCAACGGGTACAGTGGCCGAGGTGGTCCGGCCTGAAGTGCTGAGCAAGCTCTATGGTTATCCGGTGTCGGTCCTGAGGCATGGCGGGCGCATTCTGGTTTTGCCCGATGCGCCGGAAAATGCCGATGTGGCCAACCTGAATCGATGTGCAGGGCATTGAGTATGAGAACATGCTGGCGTTTTTAAGCAGTCAGCCGGTGCAGACGGCACTGATAGTCGGTACTTGTGCGGCCCTGGTCAGTGCCCTGATCGGGGTTTTTACGGTGCTGCGCGGCAACGCCTTTGCCGGCCATGCTCTGGCTGATGTCAGCAGTGCGGGCGGAGCGGCTTCGTTCTTGCTGGGCATCAGTCCCTTGTTGGGTTTTCTCGGTATGGCCTGGATCGCGGCCTTCGGTATGGAATTTCTCGGGGTGCGTAAAGCGCGGGAAAGAGATCTGGCGACGGGTGTCGTGTTGGGCGCCGGCCTGGGACTGTCCGCCCTGTTTTTATATCTGGATGTCACTACGACGAGTACCACCGGGGCTACGGTATCGGTGATGTTCGGTTCTTTATTTGCCATTTCCCGAGGGCTGATCTGGCCAGCCATTCTGGCGGTACTGGCAGTTTTTAGCCTGGTCGGGGTGTTTTACCGTCCGTTGATATTGACTGCCGTGGATCCAGATCTGGCGACTTTGCGTGGTGTTTCGCCGCGTTGGATGGGGCTCCTGCAGCTGCTGGTTTTAGGGCTGGCGGTGGCTGTGTGTGCATTGGCTATTGGTGCGGTACTGGCTACCGCACTACTGATCGGTCCGGCCGGGGCGGCCATTCGCTTGAGCCGCCGCCCCGTCCAGGCCATCGGCTGGGCGATGTTCTTTGCCCTGGCTACGGTGTGGATGGGTATCTGGATGGCTTATGAAAGTTATTACTGGTTTTCCGGGAATGCCTGGCCCGTGAGTTTTTTTGTGGTGGTGCTGATTTTTGTGTTTTATGTGCTGGCCATGCTGGGTTCCGCTCAGCACCGGAAATTGCGGCGTGGAGCAGCGACTGCTCTGCCCGGTCTCCAGGAGTCCTGAGTATGTTTTCCAGTTTTATGATCGATACCTGGATCGCCGGTACGGCCATCGCCCTGGTAGCCGCTTTTGTGGGCTATTTTGTGGTGATTCGACGCTCGGCTTTTGCCGCCCATGCCCTCCCTCTGGGCGCTTTTCCGGGGGCCGCTGCCGCCAATTTGCTAGGCGTCAATCCCTTTTTCGGATTGCTGGTTTTTGTCGGTATGGGGGTGCTGCTCCTGCGTCAGCTCGCGCGCATGGGGCGACGTGATGTCGCTACCGGATTGTTGCTGGTACTTTTTCTGGGTATGGGTGCGCTGTTTCTGAGTATGACCAATGAATATGCACCCGAAGTGTTTTCTCTGCTCTTTGGCGAGATGCTGGGCGTCAGCAAAGCCGATTTGTGGCCCATACTGGGAATTTGTGCCGTGGTGTCAGTGCTCATGATCACGATTTATCGACCCTTGTTACTGGATTCCAGCTTTCCTGATCTGGCTGCGTTACAGGGTATTCCTGCGGCGCGTATGGATCTGCTCTTTTTGAGCCTGCTGGCGCTGGTCACCGCTTCGGCCTTGCCGGTGGTGGGTGCTTTTCTGGTGTTTACCCTGCTGGTCGGACCGCCAGCGGCTGCCCAGGCGCTCAGCACCCATCCCCTGCGCAGTTTACTGCTCGCCGTTATTTTTGCCGAAGGCAGCATCTGGTTGGCCATCGCCCTGTCCTACTGGAGCAACTGGCCCATTGGTTTTTTTGTTGGCATGATCGGCGCTGGACTTTTTACCCTGGCGCGCAGCTATCGTTCCTGGAGTCAGCGGCAGCGCGGCGCAAAGTTGCTGGCTGTATCCTGATCTCACGGTGGAACCCATCCGCTTTCTCGCTTCGTTGCCCAGCGCCTAAACCGTCGTCAGCGCGCAGTAAACCCTGGCTACTCTCGGATGTATAGGACCTGACGATCAGTCTGGCCGCGTATCTTCGTGGGGGTAGGGCAACAATATGACCAGCTTCATGTCCGTATGGGCTGCAGGCAGCAGGGTACTCTGCTCATAAGTCACCCGCCCTTGTACCGGATGCTGAAAAACCCGCAGACCGCCTTCTCTTTCGACGACGTCCTGGGCTGACCAGAGATCTGCAAATGTGGAACTTTGATTTTGCAGGTGGGCGATGCGGCGCATCATTTCGGGATCATCCAGATGTTTGCCCACGTCGGCACGAAATTCAGCCACCAGACGCCGGCAGCGGCTTTCCCAATCGTCCACAAATTGTCGGGCGTGGGGGTGGAGTAATAAAAACTCCAGCAGATTGGGGAGTTTTTCACCGGAAACCGGGCTGGCGGGTAACCAGTCGATAAAATGCGTGGCGGCCGCCGCATTCCAGGCGTTGGCATTCCAGTAGCGGTCGAGAATATAGGCGGGATATTGCAGCGTGTGGAGAATGTGCAGCAGGGACGGGGCTACGGCCGAAGGCCGAGGTTCTGCCTGGGGATCCGTCTTGCCCGCCAGATGAAACAGATGCTGGCGCTCAGCGTGAGAGAGTTGCAGCACTTTGCCGAGGCGATCCAGGGTGGGCAAGGAGGGGCGCACGGACCGCCCCTGTTCAATCCAGGTGATCCAGGTAGCGCTGACTCCGGAGAGCATGGCCAGTTCTTCGCGGCGCAAGCCGCTGGTCCGGCGGCGACCGGAAGCGCTTAACCCGGCCTGCAGGGGTGTAATTTTTTCCCGATGGCGGCGAATGAACGCCCCCAGTGCCAGGGGATCACCAGACATGATAAGAATCCTTGCTGCGCAGCATGATGGTAGTAATTATACCAGTATAATGACTTATATTGTCCCAGTTTGATGGCCTGCGTATGATTCTTCATCCATTACGGAGAATTCACCACCATGAACCATCAGCAAAAACTTGTAGAGCAGCAGTTTGGCGTGGCAGCGACGGATTATCTGAATAGTCCGGCCCATGCCCAGGGTGCCGATTTACAGCGTCTGCGTCAGGAATTTGCCGGACAGAGCGCCTTGCGGATACTGGACCTGGGTTGCGGCGCGGGACATGCCAGTTTTGCCCTGGCCGAGGTGGTGGGAGAAGTGCTTGCCGTAGATTTATCTGTCGAGATGTTGCGGGTCGTGGCTGAACAATCCCGGCAACGCGGGCTGAACAATATTCATACTGAACAGCAGGCGGCGGAATCCTTGCCCTTTGCGGATGGCAGTTTTGATGGCATTGTGACCCGCTTTTCCGCGCACCACTGGGCGAATCTGCCCGCAGCCCTCCGGGAAATGCGGCGCGTCCTCCATCCCGGTGGAAAATGTGTCATCATTGACGTGTGCGCACCGGAAAATCCACTGGGGGACACTTTTTTGCAGACCGTGGAGTTGTTGCGTGATCCTTCCCACGTCCGGGATTATCGAATTTCGGAATGGGAGGGGATGTTGACGGCTGCCGGATGGCGGGTTGTGGATCAGGATACCTGGAAGCTGCCGTTGGATTTTGCCAGCTGGATAGCCCGGATGCGCTGCCCGGAGGAGCGGATGGCCGCTATCCAGAGCGTGTGGAGCAAGGCCCCGACGGAGGTGATAGCCCACTTTGCCGTACAGCCTGACCGGGATTTCGCTTTGGATGTATGCTGGATGACGGCATTGCCCGTATGAGTGGCATGATCTGAACCGCTTTGATTGGCTTGAGAGAGGTTGGAGGAGAAGCTTGTGGCAGGAAAAACGCTTTATGACAAATTGTGGGAAAGCCATGTGGTGCATTCGCAGCCCGATGGCGCGGTATTGCTGTATATAGACCGGCAGTTGCTGCACGAAGTCACCAGTCCCCAGGCTTTTTCCGGCTTGCGTGCGGCGGGGCGCAAGGCCTGGCGGATTGATGCCAATATTGCCACGGCGGACCACAATGTCCCAACCACCGACCGGGCGGCGGGGATTGAGGATCCGACTTCCCGCTTGCAGGTGGATACCCTGGACCAGAACTGTGCCGAATTTGGTATTGAAGAATTCGGCATGCTTGATCAGCGTCAGGGGATTGTCCACGTCATCGCCCCCGAACAGGGCCTCACCTTGCCGGGTATGACCGTGGTCTGTGGCGATTCCCATACGGCCACCCACGGTGCCCTGGGAGCATTGGCCTTCGGGATTGGTACCACGGAAGTGGAGCATGTGCTGGCCACCCAATGCCTCTGGGCGCGCAAGTCGAAAAGTATGCGGGTCTGGGTAGAGGGCGAACTGGGTCACGGCGTCACCGCCAAGGACATGGTACTGGCCATCATTGGTAAAATGGGTACGGCAGGCGGGACGGGTTATGCCATTGAATTTGCTGGCCCAGCCGTGCAGGCTTTATCCGTAGAAGGGCGGATGACCCTGTGCAATATGGCCATTGAAGCGGGAGCGCGCTCGGGAATGGTCGGGGTGGATGCCATTACCATCGATTACCTGCGTGGTCGTCCCTATGCGCCGGTGGGCAGCATCTGGGATCAGGCGGTGGCGGCATGGAGTGCATTGCATTCGGATCCGGACGCCGACTTTGATGCCGAAATCCGCCTCAATGCTGCCGATATTGCCCCCCAGGTCACCTGGGGAACCAGCCCGGAAATGGTGGCCGAGATCAGCGCGACGGTGCCTGATCCGGCCCGAGAAGCAGATCCCGTGCGTCGCAAGGGTTGGACGGATGCCTTGGCGTATATGGATTTGCAGGCCAATACCCCGCTGTCGGCCATTACTCTGGACAAGGTTTTTATCGGTTCCTGTACCAATGCCCGCATTGAAGATTTGCGCGCGGCGGCGGCCGTAGCCAAGGGGCATCATAAGGCCGCATCGGTGAAGCTGGCGATGGTGGTACCGGGTTCCGGGCTGGTCAAGGCTCAGGCCGAGGCCGAAGGGCTGGATCGGATTTTCAAGGAGGCGGGCTTTGAGTGGCGGGAACCGGGCTGCTCCATGTGTCTGGCGATGAATGCCGATCGTCTGGAGCCGGGGGAGCGCTGCGCCAGTACCAGTAACCGCAACTTTGAGGGTCGCCAGGGCGCAGGCGGCAGAACCCACCTGGTCAGTCCGGCCATGGCGGCGGCAGCGGCGATTGCCGGTCATTTTGTGGATGTCCGTGACTGGTCCGCAGCATAAACGGCGCGCCCGCTCCTGGCTGCTGCGCCTGGCCCTGGGCTTGTGCAGTCTGGGTATGGTAGAAATTGGCATTTTTGCAAGCCTGCGGGGCTGTTCGGCTGAGGTGGCCGCCGTGGAATATCTCGTCAAGAGACAGATGGAGAAATAAATGGAAGCTTTTACGGTATTAGAGGCGCTGGTCGCCCCCCTGGATCGTCCCAATGTGGATACGGACGCCATCATCCCCAAGCAGTTTCTGAAAACCATTGAGCGGCAGGGACTGGGCAAGCATCTTTTTGATGCCTGGCGTTATCTGGAAAAAGACGGAAAGCAGATCAACAATCCGGATTTCATCCTCAATCAGCCCATTTATGCCGATGCCCGGATTTTGCTGGCCAGGGAAAATTTCGGCTGTGGGTCCAGTCGCGAGCACGCTCCTTGGGC
This sequence comes from Acidithiobacillus sp. TH-A117, assembly GCF_057473465.1. Taxonomy (NCBI): domain Bacteria; kingdom Pseudomonadati; phylum Pseudomonadota; class Acidithiobacillia; order Acidithiobacillales; family Acidithiobacillaceae; genus Acidithiobacillus; species Acidithiobacillus sp. TH-A117. Next base: position 7,806 of record NZ_JBYCKQ010000019.1, on the reverse strand, counting down.
ACTGGCGGATTATGGTTTTCGCGCCATCATCGCTCCGAGTTTTGCCGACATATTCGCCAACAATTGCGTGCAGAACGGGATTTTGTTAATTCGTTTGCCCGCAGACGTGGTGGATCATCTGTTTCATGAGGTGGCGGCCAATCCCGGGTATCGCCTGCGCATTGATTTGCCGGCTCAGGAGGTGCAGACCATGGGCGATAGTCGTTATACTTTTCCCATGGATGCCGGACACAAACACAAGTTGCTGCATGGGCTGGACGATATTCAGCTGACCTTGGAGCATGAGGGGGCTATTCGTGCTTATGAAGCAGCGCGCCGGCAAGCAGCACCCTGGTTGTTTCGGGATGGCGTATAAGGAGATCGGTTTAAAATGGTTGAAGATACAGCTGAGGAAGGTTTGGCACCCATTCGTGCCGATGCCGTTATCATTGAAGGCAAAACCAAGCGGGGCAAGCCCTGCAAGGTTATCGACAACACCTGTTTGGTACCCAGAGAAGAACTGCAGGCTTTACTGGACGACCTGATTGAACAGGAACATTTTGGTCCCTCGGGCTTGAGCATGGCGGGAGGCAACAGCATCCGCATTGGCGCTCCCCAATCTGCCCATGTGCAGCTCGGGGATGATATCTACCGGATGATAGTGGTGGATTATGAGGCGCGTATTGAAGTGTTTTGAGCGCAGACTCAGGGCATCAGGCGTTCAATAGTCCACCCGGAAGGGTGGTTTTCGGAACGCCGATACTCAAAACGGTCATGCAGACGATCCCGGCGCCCCTGCCAGAATTCAAAGCGTTCGGGAATCAGGCGATATCCTCCCCAGGCCGGGTTGCGCGGGACATTATCGTCAGGATAGCGCTGCTGTAATGCTACCACCCGGGCTTCCAGGTCGGCGCGGCTGGCAATGACCTGGCTCTGGATGGACGCCGCTGCGGAATAGCGGCTGCGGCTGGGGCGTTGCTGGAAATAGCTCTCTGCTGCACTGTCGTCCAGTGCTTCTACGGCGCCGTTGACGCGCACCTGCCGATCATTTTCCGACCAGTAAAATACCAGTGCGGCATAAGGATTGACAGCCAGCTCCTGACCCTTTTGGCTGCGCTGGTCGGTGTACCAGCATAGTCCAGTTTCATCAAAATGCTTGAGCAGCACATAGCGGGCATCCGGGCGTCCCGAGGCATCTGCGGTGGCCAAAACCATGGCCGTTGCATCAAAATTACCCGCGCTTGTCGCCGCTGCTAGCCAGGTGGCCAATTGTTGAAAGGGATTACTATCCAGATCCCTCCGGTGCAGTTCGCCATGGGTGAAGTCGCGGCGGGTACTGCGATGATCGATTTCACCTTCCATAGTGGCTTTTCCTCATGCGCAACGTCAAAACAGCAGGTAGAAGCCAGGCCCAAAAAAATGTTTGGACCTGGGGTGTTCATGTCATGGGCAGGTCAGGCCTTTTTTTCGATGACGCCATCGGGGCTGCCGAAGAGCATCACATCGGCACGGCGATGGGCAAAAATGCCATTATCCAGCACCCCGGGAATCAGATTGATGGTCGCCTCCATTTTCAGGGGATCGGTAAAATCCAGTCCCGTCACATCAATAATGACGTTGCCATTATCAGTAGTCACCCCATTGCGAAGAGTGGGCGTTCCCCCCAGTTTGACCAGTTGCCGGGCGACAAAACTGCGGGCAAAGGGCAGCACCTCTACGGGCAATGGGAATTTGCCGAGCATGGGTTTGTCCTTGCTGGAATCGGCAATACAGACAAATAATCGGGCAGCACTGGCAACGATTTTTTCTCGGGTCAGGGCGGCACCGCCACCCTTGATCAGACGAAAATGCGGGTCAGCCTCGTCAGCGCCATCTACGTAAACGGGAATATCCCCGGTGCTGTTGAGATCGAGTACATTCAGACCCTGGGCTTTCAGACGATTTTCCGTAGCGATGCTGGAGGCGACATAACCATCTACATGAATTTTCGCGGCACCCAGGGCGTAAATGAAAAAATTAGTGGTAGAACCGGTGCCGACGCCGACGACCATGCCGGGCTGGATGTAGGAGAGGGCAGCTTCGGCTGCCATTTTTTTGAGCGCATCAGCATTCATTGGTTTTTTCCTTGTGCGTCTGTAAAAGTAATTTTTCCATAAAAGCTTCGGTCAGTGCGGGCGCCGAGGCCGGATTCTGACCGCTCAACAACTTTGCACCTTTGACCACATGACTTTGCCAGCATTCCCCGACACTAACGAGGAATCCGGCATTTCTCAAGCGTTGTTCGAGAGTATAAGGCCATCGGCCGGCCAGTGCAGTAGCTGCTTCTTCTGCAGCGCTGAAGCTGGCAAGGGCGCAACCGCTAAAGGGTGAAGGAGCATGGTCTGCTGCCAGCAAGGCGGCGCTGCCATGACAAAGGGTGGCCAGAACCTTGTGTTGATCGTGGCAATGGCGGAGCAGGCGGGCCACCTCTGACGATGCTGCCAGATCAACCAGGGGACCATTGCCTCCCGGAATAAATAAGCCGCGCATATTATTTAGTTGTGCATCCTGCAAGTCTGCCAGGGAAAGGACCGTTTTTAGCTCTGGTATCCGGGAAACTTGTGCCTTCAGCCATGCCGCCTTGGCAATATCGCCCTGTAGATTGATGGGATCCAGGCTTTCCGGGTCCAGTTCCGGGATACTCCCATCGGGAGTAGCGATATATAAGGTCCAGCCTGACTGCTGGAGGCGTCGCCAGGGGACAATCAGCTCTTCTGCCCAGAAGCCGGTAGGCACGGTCGTGCCATCCAGCAAGGTGAGAACCCTGGCGCTACTGAGCAGGAAAAGAATATAGGGGCGATCAAACATGTGAATAGAGTATCACAAATGCCAAGGAAATCTCTAAAAACTTATGTAAGGTTAATGTTGTGCTTTTATAATATAGCCTGACACAAGCGGGCGATTAAAAATATTTTAAAAATACAAAAATATATTTTTTATTCCGGTAAATGGCTGCAACGAAGTTTGATGCCGCTTTTATCCGGGAAGAAATTATAAGCTGATGAAGCAATCATTAAACATTATAGTAATGTTATTTTATGTTTAATCTGTTGCATATCTTGTTGAAGTTAAATGATATTATATATAATAAGTAAATAAGACTATTATTATATTAATAATAAAAAATTAAATGTATTCACATCACTAATGATATTTTTATTAACCCAAAAATATTTGTGGGATGGTTCTATTGATTTGCAGACTTCTCTGCACTACTTTTACACCCGAGATTCAAATTAGCATAAAAAGTATAAGTTTGTATGATTTTTCATTTCACCGGCCGCAGTGTTCCGGTTGGTGCGGAAAAAGCTGATTGGATAGTAACCGCTATCTCGTTTTATTGCGGATCAACCGTTGTCCGCCAGGGAGAAAAACACAATGGAAATAAAGTGGAGGAACTGGCTGAAAAATGGGTGGCGCGCTGTAGCGCTGGCACCCGTTTTGCTGCTGTCTGGATGTGCCGGCAACACCTATTGGATATTTGATCCCAAAGGGATCATGGCGAAAACCAACTTGTTTTACATGATCGTGGATGTCGTGATCATGGGCGCCATCGTGGGCCTGACCGCCTTGCTGGTGGTGTGGTTCATGTGGCGTTACAAAAAGGGTAAAAACCGGGGCAAGTATGATCCCCACTGGTCCCATTCCAATACCATTGAGGTGTTTGTCTGGGGTATTCCCATCATTGCCGTGGGTTTCCTGTCTTACTTCGCTGTCAAGGGGACTTTCGAAATCAATCCCTATAATCCAACGGTCATCACCCACCACATGAAGCCCAACGGGGATCCGGTGGAAGTGGATGTCATTGCGACGGACTGGCAATGGTTGTTTGTCTATCCCCAATATCATATGGCTGTCGCCAATGAGCTGGTTCTGCCGGTCCACACGCCGGTTTTCTTCCGTCTGACTTCCAGCGCCGTGACCACCACGTTCTTCATTCCCCAGCTGGTGGGCATGATTGACGTGATGCCCGGAATGCGCACCAAAAATGCCCTCATGAGTGATCATGTTGGCGAATATCAGGGTATTGCTTCGGATTTTGCCGGTGCCGGCACTTCCTGGATGACCTTCAAAACCAAAATGGTCAGCACCAAGGACTTCTCACAATGGGTACAACAAGTGCAGAAAGCGCCGGGCAGCATGACCTATGCCAGCTTCAATCGTTTCGCGCAGCCATACATCGATGTACATCACCATGTAGTGTACTTCTCAGCGGTGGAGCCTGGATTGTTTGATCATGTCATGGCTGAAGTGATGCGCGGAAAAACCTGGCCACTACCGCCGATGATGACGGAAAACATGGTCGACTATATGCAAAAACAAGCCGCTGAACATCGCGATTAATTGGAGGATCATCACATGCTCGTAGATTTACCTGGGGGCTGGAGCCCTCTTCTGGGGCGTCTCGCCTGGTCGCAGATTCCCTATGCCAATCCGATCCTGGCACCGCTCTTCGTGGCGGTAGTCATCGGCGCTATCATTCTTCTTGGTCTGATTACTTACTATGGTAAGTGGACCTACCTCTGGAAAGAGTGGTTGACGACGGTTGATCATAAAAAGCTCGGGGTTATGTATATCATCATCGGTTTGGTGATGCTGTTCCGGGGCTTTATTGACGGTTTGATGATTCGCACCCAGCAGGTCTGGGCAGTCGGACCGCATTCCACCGGAGTATTTGGATCACTGCATGGTTATCTGACGCCCTTTCACTTCGGACAGGTCTATAGTGCTCACGGTCTGATCATGATTCTGCTGGCAGCAACGCCTTTGCTGGTGGGTTTCATGAATATCATCGTGCCGATTCAGGTGGGTGCCCGGGACATGGCCTATCCCTACCTCAATGCACTGGGTCTGTGGATTACGGCTGCTGCGGCTGCCCTGATCATGATTTCCCTGTTTGTCGGTGATTTTGCCCATAACGGCTGGTTTGAATACGCGCCGATTTTTGAGCTGCAATACAGCCCTGGTGTAGGTGTGGATTACTGGATCTGGACCTTGCAGTTGGTCGCGCTGGGTACGACCCTGGGTGGTATCAACATCCTGGCGACGGTTATCAAAATGCGGGCGCCCGGTATGACCTGGGGCAAACTGCCGATTTTCGTCTGGGCTTCTCTGTCGGCCAACGTCATCGCTTTGACCTCCTTCCCGGCCTTGCAGGTGGCGCTGGCGCTGGTGGCTGCCGATCGCTATCTGGGCGCGCATTTTTTCACAGCCGGTATGGGCGGCAATTTGATGCTCTATACCAACCTGTTCTGGATCTGGGGTCACCCGGAAGTGTATTTCGTGATTCTGCCGGCCTTCGGCATGATGTCGGAAATTTTCCCGACCTTTTCCGAAAAGCCACTCTTTGGTTACATCACCATGGTCCTGGCGAGTATGGCCATTGCCGGTGTTTCCTGGCTGGTCTGGTTGCATCACTTTTTCACCATGGGCGCAGGCCCCTATGTCAACACCGCTTTCAGCGTGGCCACCATGCTGGTGGGTATTCCCACGGGTGTGAAGGTATTTAACTGGGCATTTACCATGTACCGGGGACGTCTGACCTTCAACGCCGCCATGCTCTGGGCGATTGGAGCGCTGTTCCTGCTCCTGATCGGCGGTATGACCGGTATGATGCTGGCGATTCCTGCCATCAATTACATGGTCCATAACAGTGTGTTTGTGGTCGCCCACTTCCACTCCATGTTGCTGGTCATCGTCTATGCCATTTTTGGCTCGGTGCTGTACTGGTTCCCGAAAGTATTCGGTTTCAAGCTGGATGAATTCTGGGCCAAAACCATGTTCTGGCTGTTTTCGGCGGGTACGGCGCTGGTGTTTGTGCCCATGTACATGCTCGGTTTCATGGGTATGACCCGGCGTCTGGAATATGTATTCAACACCAGTTGGCAGTCCTACCTCGACGTGATGGAACTGGGTATTGTCGTCTATACCCTCTCGGTATTGGCATTTTTCATCCTGCTCTACGTCAGTATCCGGGATCATGCCAAAAACCGGGTGGGTGCCGATGCCTGGGGAACTTCCCGTTCTCTGGAATGGATGACCCATTCACCCGTGCCGTTTTATAACTTTGCCGTGCTTCCTCATGTCAATGAGCGGGATGAACTGGCCTGGCGTCGTCAGCACGGGATTGATCAGGTTCGTCCCGCCCACTACGACGATATCCACATGCCCAACAATACGGGTGTGGCCATCATCATGGGCGGTCTGACCTTCGTGCTCGGCTTTGCCCTGACCTGGCGGATCTGGTGGCTGTGCATTGTCTCTTTGTTGGCCATCATCCTGTTGATGATTATCCGTTCCTTCAAGGGGGATCCGGGTTACATCATCACCGGTGCGGAATTGCAGCGGATGGAAGAAGAGGCTTATCGCCGTGAAGCACAGATTGCTGACAGCCATCACAGCCATCCAGTCAGCGGCGGGGTAGTGGGTAATGCCATGGCCTATCAACGTAACGATTCGTCGAAATAAGGATTTTTCGACAGGGTTGAATGGCCTCAAGACGCAGAGGCTGCTGCAACAAGCAGCGTCTGCGTCACCAACGAATCAAGGAGTTTTAACATGAGTGCACACGCCAGTACGGTTGATCCCAAAAAAGCGGAATTGTGGGATACCCATCATCATTCTCATGATGTGATTTCCACCCGCACCCTGGGATACTTTTTATATCTGCTCAGTGACGGCATGCTTTTCGCTACCCTCTTCGCTGCTTATGGCGTGCTGAGTTATCAGCACAGCTACTTTGGGGGACCGACCCCCGCTGAATTTGTAAAGCCCTGGTACACCTTTGCTCAGACCATCGCCCTGTTTCTGAGCGTGCTGGCCTATGGTTTTGGCATGAATGCCCTCAAACACAAAAACAAGAGCGGCCTGATCAACGGCATGCTGGCAGCTTTTGTGCTGGGGGTGGTCTTTCTGGTGCTGGATATTCATGACATGAGTCATCTGTACTCCATGGGCATTACCATTGCCAGCAGTGGCGGTATGTCTGCCTTCATGGTGCTGACTCAGGTACATGCCACCCATATTTTCTTCGGACTGATCTGGATTCTGGTGATGATCGCTCAGGTCATGACCAAGGGTTTTACGGAAGAAACGGTGGGGCGTCTGCTGACCTTGCGCATGTTCTGGCATTTGCAGGCAGTGATCTGGGTTTTTGTTTATATCTTTGTTTATTTGTGGGGATACATATCATGAGTCACGGCGCTGCAGATCCGACGATGCATCCGGAAGTGCAATTGTCCACTTCCAAGGGCTACTTCCTGGGTTTTGCCATTTCGGCTTTCCTGATGCTGGTAGCGACTTTCCTGGTGACTTCTCATTCCGTGCCGCCTTTCGGCTTGTTGATGGTGATTTCGGTATGTGCGGGTATTGCGGTGATCGCCCAGATTTATTTCCTGCTGCACATCGATATTTCCGAGCACAACATCTGGAACACGGTGGCTCTAGTGCTGTTCATCCCCTTGTTCCTGATTACCATCGGTTTGACCTGGTGGATGTTCTCTCAGTTATATCTGCGGACCATGGATATGTCGGTGATGTCCTCGGTGACGAATCCCGCCGTCCATGCCTCAGCTGCCCCGAAAATGTCGGATATGCCGGGCATGGGTACCAGCCCGGATTCAGGTAATTAAGGAGTACGAAGATGTCCACGATCCTGGGTGCAAATCCTGCAAAAGACGCAGAAGCGGTTCTTCCCCACGCTATCGAAGGAGAGCTGACCCCGGCGGTGCGGTTGATAGGCCGGGTGATCACGTTGCTGCTGCTGTTGTCGGTAGCGGCGGGGCTGTG
>NZ_JBYCKQ010000018.1:0-44353 GCF_057473465.1 Acidithiobacillus sp. TH-A117 | reverse complement strand
ACCGCACCCGCCAGGAAGTGCTGCATTACGCCATTCTCACCTGGGCAGTCAGCCTGATCCCGGCATTCCTCACCGGCGACTGGATTTATGGCGGCATCGCCTGGCTCTCGGGGGCCTGGTTTGTGGGCATGGCCCTGCGGCTGAAAGCCCTGCCTGAAGGCCCGGAAATGGATCAATACGCCCGCAGCATGTTCGCTTATTCCATCTCTTATCTGTTTTTGCTTTATACTGCTCTGATCCTGGGTAAATTGGTGATGGGTTATGGCTTCAATATCTAAGAAACGTCATGGGCGGGTCAAAGGCCCGCCCATGAGTCCACTGGAAAAACGGGCCGTCAGCGGCCTGAGCTTTATTTATGTCGCGCGGATGCTCGGCCTATTTATGCTCATGCCGGTGCTGGCCCTCGATAATGATCAGCTGCGTTACAGCACCCCCCTGTTGCTGGGGCTGGCCATTGGCGTATATGGACTGGCCCAGGCGGCCCTGCAGTTTCCCTTTGGGGCGGCTTCCGACCGTTTTGGCCGGAAAAAAGTCCTGGTTTTCGGGATTGTTCTTTTTATTCTGGGCTCCTTGCTGGGTGCGCTCACCCATAATATCTACGGCATTATCCTGGCGCGCTTGCTGCAGGGTGCCGGTGCGGTTTCTTCGGTGCTCCTGGCTACGGCCGGAGATTTGACCGGTGATGAGCATCGCACCAAGGCTATGGCCGCCATCGGAGGAAGTATTGCTGTAGCCTATGTGCTGGGTATTGCCATTGGTCCGGTATTTTACGGACTGTGGGGATTGACGGGAGTGTTTCTGGTGGCCGCAGTTTTGGGCGTGCTGGCTTTGTATCCTCTGTGGAAAATCATCCCGCCCATCGATCAGTCACGGCAAAACCGTATGGGTGGCTGGGCGGATGCCATGAAAATGTTCCGGCATCCGCCGGTACTGACTGCCAGCGTCGGCATTTTCATTTTACAGATGGTGCTTGGCGCGAGCTTTGTGGTGCTTTCCCCGGAACTGGTTCATGCCATGCACATCCCGGAAAGTGGTATCTGGGAAGTGTATCTGCCGGTGATGCTGCTGTCGGTAGTCGCCATGCTGTTCCCCGTCATTCATGCCGAAAAAAACAAGCAGCACGGCCAGATGCTGATCGTCAGCGGCCTGACCATTGCCATAGGTGCCTTGATCATGGGGCTGGAATCGGGACATTTCTGGCCCGTAGGAGTTGGCGCGGTGATTTTCTTTACCGGCTATAACATCGCTTCAGCGATTTTGCCCTCGCTGATGAGCCGCAGTACGCGCCCCGAACAAAGAGGCGCCGCCAGTGGCGTGTATTCCATGCTGCAGTTTCTGGGTATTTTTGTGGGCGGGGTCGTCGGCGGCTGGGGGCTGGGAATCGCCGGAGATCAAGGCGTGTTTTATATCCTGACTGGCGTAGGCATTCTGCTGGCCATCCAGAGCTGGAATGGTAAACGGATGGCCTTACTCCTTTCGCCGGATAATCAGTCCTGAGTTTTTAGCCGCCAATCAGTAGCGCCAGCGCCCCGAAGCCGATGCAGTAAATCCCAAAGGGGCGCAAAGCAGTCACCTCATGCTTGTGAAAATAATGCATCAAAAACCAGACAGAGCCCCAGGCACAAAGACCGGCGAGGGCCCCTGCCAGGAAAATGGTGCCGAGCAAGCCGCTTTGCATGTGCGCGTGGAATAATTTAGGCACTTCCAGCGCCCCCGCAGCGGCAATGATGGGAGTCGCCAACAAAAACGAAAAGCGCGCCGAATTTTCGTAATCCAGCCCCACCCCGATGCCCGCCACCAGGGTTGCTCCGGAACGGGAAAACCCGGGAATCAGGGCCATGGATTGGGCAAAGCCGATGATGATGGCGCGCATCCAGCTGAGATTATCCAGGGAATGACTGGGATGACGGGAGCGTAGCCGGTCCCCCCAGATCAGCATGACACCGTTGATCATCAACGCGACGGCGGCAAAAGTGAAGCCGCCAAACAGATTCTTGATTTTATGGGCAAGGAGCAGACCCAGAATGCCGGCGGGAATGGAGGCAATGAACAATATCCATAACAGGCGTGACTGGGGATTACTCGGCTTGCCCCGCGCCTGCACAAAGCCGCCGATCAACGCCGCCCAGTCTTTCCAGAAAAACAATAACAATGCCGCCGCCGTAGCCAGATGCAGTACGACTACAAAGGGTAAAAACCATTCGGCATCGCGATTGATGGGCCAATGCAGCAGTGCCGGGACCAGAATGATATGTCCGAGACTGGAGATAGGAAAAAGCTCGGTAACGCCTTGCAACATCGCCAGTAGCAAAAGATAAATATGGTGGATCACGATAAGTCCTCGGAGGTTTTGACCGCCATGATAGTGGGGCAGTCGCAGAAATCGGCATGTGTCTGGAGCTATCTGTTCAACAATTCATCTTCTGGAGACGGGTTCTTACCAGCTACAACAGGTGCTGGCGAAAGTTGCGAAAAAGCACCCATGACAATTGCTAGATACTGGTTGGGCCAGCTTTATTCATAGCGCACGGCTAGAATCGTGTACTCCCGGGCTCCGGCGGGGGCACGCACTTCGACCAGATCACCTTCGTGTTTGCCGATCAGCGCACGGGCAATGGGCGAGCTGATCGAGATTTTATTTTCCTTGATGTCGGCCTCGGCATCGCCGACAATTTGATAGGTTACTTCTTTCCCATCCGCATCTTCCAGATCAACGGTCGCTGCAAAAACAATTTTTCCGCCGGTATTCAGGGTTTTGGGATCGATGATCTGGGCACGGGCGAGAAAGTCCTCTACCTCACGAATCCTTCCTTCAATAAAAGCCTGCTGTTCCTTGGCTGCGTCATATTCTGCATTTTCCGAGAGGTCTCCCTTGGCCCGGGCTTCGGCTATGGCCTCAATGACGGCGGGCCGTTCTACCGATTTCAGCCGTTGTAATTCTTCGCGCAAACGTTGTGCGCCGATGACGGTCATGGGGACTTTATCGCTCATGTTTACCTCTCGAACTGGTTAATGGTGTTGCAAATCCTGAAGACGAAGAACGCTGCGTTCCTCCCGCATCAGAACACGGATGGCTTCGGCGCCGGCAATGGCCCCGGCCAGGGTGGTGTAATAAGTCAGGCCCATCTGTAATGCCGCGCGACGGATACTGAAGGAATCACGTACTGACTGGCGTTCATCCACGGTATTGATGATGATTTGTACTTTACCATTTTTGATGGCATCCACAATGTGCGGACGTCCTTCGGTGACCTTGTTGACGGTCGTGACATCCAGACCCTGTGCGCGCAGATGCTCAGCAGTCCCACGGGTGGCAATCAGCTGAAAACCCAGGTCAGCGAGCGTGCGTGCCGCAGGCACGAGTTTGTTCTTGTCGGCATCCCGGACGCTGATAAATACGGTTCCAGAAGAGGGGAAATGTTCGCCGGCGCCCATCTGCGCCTTGAGAAAAGCTTCGCCAAAGCTGGCACCGATACCCATGACTTCGCCGGTGGATTTCATCTCGGGGCCCAGGAGGATGTCGACACCGGGAAACTTGATGAAGGGAAATACCGCTTCCTTGACGCTGAAGTGACGCGGGTTGGGGATTTCCGGTACTCCCTGGACTTTCAGGGTTTGCCCGGTCATGCAGCGTGAGGCAATTTTGGCCAGGGGCCAGCCCGTGGCCTTGGAGACAAAAGGCACGGTGCGGGAGGCACGCGGATTGACCTCCAGCACATAAATCCGGTCTTCCTGTACGGCGAACTGACAGTTCATGAGGCCCACCACGCCCAGGGCCAGAGCCAGCTCCACGGTTTGACGACGCAATTCTGCCTGGATATGTTCAGGAAGCGAGTAGGGCGGTAAACAACAGGCCGAATCACCACTATGCACCCCCGCCTGTTCGATGTGCTCCATGATGCCCGCCACCACGACCTGTCCATCCTGATCGGCCACCGCGTCAATATCCACTTCCAGGGCGTCATTGAGAAAACGGTCGAGGAGAATGGGCTGGTCGTTGGAAATACGCACCGCTTCTTCCATATAGCGTTGCAGATCTTCTTCCGCATACACAATACGCATGGCGCGCCCCCCCAGCACATAGGAGGGACGCACAACCAGGGGATATCCGAGCTCCCGGGCCTTGCTCAACGCTTCGGGAGCGCTGCGGGCAATGGCATTTTCGGGCTGCCGCAGCCCCAAACGTTGCAGGAGTTGCTGAAAGCGTTCGCGATCTTCGGCCAGATCGATGGAGTCAGGGGTTGTACCGATGATCGGTACACCAGCTGCCTCGAGGTCGTTGGCCAGTTTCAGAGGGGTTTGTCCACCAAACTGGACGATGACGCCCTGGGGTTTTTCCACGGCGACGATTTCCAGCACATCTTCCAGGGTCAGCGGCTCAAAATACAGACGATCGGAAGTGTCATAATCCGTAGAAACCGTTTCCGGATTACAATTGACCATGATGGTTTCAAAGCCGTCAGCGTGCAGCGCCATGCTGGCATGTACACAGCAATAATCAAATTCGATACCCTGGCCGATGCGATTGGGACCACCGCCCAGAATCATGATTTTGGGCTTGCTTCCAGGCTCTGCCTCACATTCCATTTCATAGGTGGAATAGAGGTAGGGCGTCGGGGAGTGGAATTCGGCGGCACAGGTGTCCACCCGTTTGTACACCGGGCGAATGCCCCATTTCTGGCGCTGCTCGCGCAACTGGGATTCCCGGCAGCCGAGCAGTCGCGCAAGGCGGCGGTCCGAAAAACCCATGCTTTTGAGTTCACGCAGGCGGGCCGCGTCGAGGCTGGCCAGGGGCATTCCCCGCAAGCATTCTTCCTGCTGGATGATCTCGATGATTTGTTCGAGGAACCAGGGATCAATGCGGGTGATCTGCTGGATTTTATCCTGATCCCAGCCGCGTCTTATGGCATCCGCCAGATACCAGAGGCGATCAGGCCCGGGAATGCGCAGTTCCTGCTCCAGTTTCTGCAGGGTTTCCGGATCGTTGCCGCTGAGTTTTTCATCCAGGCCATCCACCCCGGTTTCCAGACCGCGTAAAGCCTTTTGCAAGGATTCCTGAAAACTGCGGCCGATGGCCATGACTTCTCCCACGGACTTCATCTGGGTCGTCAGGTGCGCATCAGCCTCAGGGAATTTCTCGAAGGCAAAGCGGGGAATTTTGGTGACCACATAATCTATGGTCGGCTCAAAGCTGGCCGGTGTCGCCTGGGTGATGTCATTGCGCAATTCATCCAGGGTATAGCCCAGGGCCAGTTTGGCGGCGATTTTGGCAATGGGGAAACCCGTCGCCTTGGAGGCCAGCGCCGAGGAGCGCGATACCCGTGGGTTCATCTCGATGATGATCAGGCGACCATCCGCCGGATTGACGGCAAACTGCACATTGGAACCACCCGTATCCACACCAATGCGGCGCAGCACCGCAATGGAGGCATCGCGCATCCGCTGATATTCCCGATCCGTCAGCGTCTGGGCCGGGGCCACGGTAATGGAATCACCGGTATGAATGCCCATGGGGTCGAGGTTTTCGATGGAGCAGACGATGATGCAATTGTCGGCCTGATCCCGGACCACCTCCATCTCAAATTCCTTCCAGCCGATGATGGATTCTTCGATGAGAATTTCGTGGGTCGGGCTGGCTTCCAGACCGCGTGCGGCGATGTCCTCGAATTCCTCGCGGTTGTAGGCAATGCCGCCGCCTGTTCCGCCCAGGGTGAATGAAGGCCGGATGATCACCGGGAAGCCGATGTCTTCGGCAATCTGGCGAGCCCCGTCCATATCGTGACCAAAAGCGGAACGGGCGACTTCCAGACCGATCTCCTGCATGGCCTTTTTGAAAAGGCCGCGATCCTCGGCTTCGCGGATGGCCTCTACCGAAGCACCGATCAAGCGCACTCCGAATTTGTCGAGAATGCCTTCCCGGTGTAGGTCCAGGGCGCAATTCAGGGCCGTCTGTCCGCCCATGGTCGGGAGAATGGCATCGGGACGCTCCATTGCGATGATGCGTGCCACCGTCTGCCATTCCACAGGTTCAATATAGGTCGCATCGGCCGTTTGGGTATCGGTCATGATGGTCGCCGGATTGGAATTGACCAGAATGACCCGGCAGCCTTCCTCGCGTAGCGCCTTGCAGGCCTGGACCCCCGAGTAATCGAACTCGCAGGCCTGACCGATGACTATGGGGCCGGCACCAATCAGCAAAACACTGTGAATATCCTGATGCTTAGGCATGGGTTGCTCCGCATTGCTGCATGGCTGTCACGAACGCGTCAAAAATGCTACTGGCATCGTGAGGACCGGGGCCTGCTTCCGGATGCCCCTGAAAGGAGAATACCGGGAGGTCCTGGTGGGCCATGCCCTGCAGGCTGCCATCAAAGAGGGAAGTATGGGTAATGCGCAGAACATCGGGCAGGGTTTGGGCGTCCACGGCAAAACCGTGATTCTGACTGGTAATCAAAACCCGGCCACTGCGCAGATCTTTCACCGGATGGTTGGCGCCATGGTGCCCGAATTTCATTTTGATGGTTTTTGCCCCCAGGGCCAGACCGAGCAATTGATGTCCCAGGCAGAGCCCAAAGGTGGGTATGCGTGCGGCGATGATTTCGCGCATGGCCTCCTGGGCATAGTCCAGGGCATCGGGATCGCCGGGGCCGTTGGAAAACAGTACGCCATCGGGATGCATGGCGATGACCTCTGCCGCAGGGGTTTTGGGAGGCACCAGGGTGACCCGGCAGACACGGTCGGCAAGCAGGCGCAGGATATTGTGCTTTTTGCCGAAATCATAAACGACGACATGATGTCTGGCTTGGGTGATGGGCTGCGCCTGATAAGCCTGTTCGGGCAGGCCACTGGCCAGAAGCCACTCCGAGGGCTGGTCTGCGGCGACATCCTGCACCAGATCCCGGCCCAGCAGGCCGGGGAAGCGCCGCGCTGCGCCCAGGGCTTCTTGTTCATCTACCTCGGCGCCGACCAGCAGGGCGGCATTCTGGGCGCCGCCACTGCGCAAACGGCGGGTGAGGGCGCGGGTATCAATGCCGGCAATGGCGGGAATGCCCTGTTCAGTTAAAAAGTCGGGGAGACTCTGCTGACTGCGCCAGTTGCTGGGGGTGCGGGGCATGTTGCGCAGGACCAGAGCCGAGCAGAATATTTGCGCACCTTCCATGTCTTCGAAATTGATGCCGGTATTACCGATATGTGGGTAAGTCAGGGTGACAATCTGACCGCGATAGGAAGGGTCCGTCAATATCTCCTGGTAACCGGTCATTGCCGTGTTAAAACAGATTTCACCGGCGGCAAGACCACTGCTGCCAAAGCCCGTACCCCGGAAGATACTGCCGTCTGCCAATGCCAGTACCGCCTGCACTTTCTCACCTCGTTTACCATGGAAGATGCAAAAAAGGGAGGGTGTCCCCTCCCGCATAGATTGACCATATTCTAGGGATATGCCGGGCACGGGTCAACGCAAGCATGGGGCAGCTTCTGGGTTTGTGCCCGGGGATTAAGAATGTTGTGTGTGATCCCCATTTGTCGAAGGTTGGGCTCTATAGCGAGATAAGTGCTTGAGTGTGCGACAAGTGATGGTAAGCTTGTCTCCATCAAGATGGATATAATTATCAAAGGAGCCGTTCAGTATGGGTCGTTTTCAGGGTTCGCTGTTGTTTGCAGGAGCGGTACTGGCTTTATCGGGCTGTGGTTCGGCCACTAATAACGGGTTGCCTCCGCAAGCGGAAAATACCTATCCCGTGCCTTCGGCCATACCGACCCCATCAACGTACAAGGCACCCTTTGCCGGGGTACAGGTCCCCGTACAACCGCAACCGGCAGTAAGTGCTCTGCCGACGCCTTCAGTACCCAGTGTGACTTATTCATCCACAGCCTTGCCACTGGCCCCCCTGGCCAGCTCAAAATCAGCCATTACGGCTGCCACAGAGTCTGTCACCCAACCGGTGAATCAGGCTGTGGAAAGTGCCAAAAATTCTGCAGATCAGGCGGTGAATCTGGCACAAAATACGGTACAGCAGAAACTCGACACGGCCACTTCGGCATTTTCCGGAAAATGGCAGGACGATATGCGCAAGGCCCGTCAGGATAGCGCCAAGTGCGCAGCGCTGAGTTCCAGCGCCCAGAGCAGCTGTTGGCAGAGTGTTTCGGACTGGGCCAAAACCCGGGCTGCGCGGTACCAGAACATGAGCAGCACCGCGACGGGTGCCGAGGCCCAGCAAATGCAATCGGCATCCAAATTTTTCGGGGTCACCAGTGAGTGGGCCAGTGCCTGTAGTTCCCTCAGCGCCCAGTCCTGTGCCGAATCGCCGCTGATCGGCAAGATGCAGCAGTGGAAGGCATCGGTGGGTATTTCAGGTAGTTCTCCGAACGCGTAATTGCTGATGCACATTCATCATTTCGCGCTGGTTGCGCTGATCAGTTTGGCCATTACGCTGGGGGTGGCCACCACCGGCTCGCTGTTTCGGCCCGATAGCTGGTATGCGGGTCTGCAAAAACCCCGAGGTACTCCTCCGCCCTGGGTGTTTCCGTTGGTGTGGACCCTGCTCTATATTCTCATGGCTTTTGCTGCAACGCTGGTGTACGTGCATCCCGAAAGTCCATTACGGCTGGCAGGATTAACGCTGTATGGCTTGCAACTGCTGAGTAATGCGCTGTGGTCCTGGCTGTTTTTCGGGCGCCATCAGATATTGGGGGCGCTACTGGATCTCGTGTTGCTCCTGGTGCTGGTTCTGGGCTGTGCCATTATTTTTGCCCTGATCAGTCCGCTGGCAGCCTGGCTGCTGCTTCCTTATCTGCTGTGGTTGGGGGTGGCGTTGTACCTGAATGCAGCCACTTACCGACTGAACCGCTCTTCTTAACGCCTCTATGCGGATTGCTGAGCCAACCCCGTTAAAGATACAAGATCTGCAGGTGCAACTGACCCGCAAGACCATCAAAAATTTGCGGATCATGGTGTACCCCCCGGATGGACAGGTGCGGGTAAGTGCTCCCTGGAGCATGACGGACAGCGCCATTCATGCGGCGGTTCTGGCGCGTCTGGCCTGGATCAAAAATCATCAGCGGCAATTTCAGAACCAGATGACTCCCGCCGTTCTGGAGTACCGTTCCGGAGAAAACCATAGGTATTTGGGCGTGGATTACCCACTTCTAGTTTATCCGGTGATCAGTAGAAGCCGTATCGAGTGGCATGAAGCCTCTGGGATACACCTGTACTGTCGTCCTGATGCTTCGCGCAGCGAGCGCGAAACTCTCATGCTGGACTGGCACCGTCAGACCATCAAGTCACTGATTCCACAAATGATTACTCATTACGAACCGATTCTGGGCGTGCAGGTGGCAGCTTGGGGTGTAAAACGCATGAAAACCCGCTGGGGTACCTGTAATATTCGTGCCCGGCGCATCTGGCTGGGTCTAGAACTCGCCCGTTATCCGCAAATCTGTCTAGAATATGTGGTGGTGCATGAAATGGCGCACTTGCTGGAGCGCCTCCATAATGAACGCTTTAAGCGCATCCTGGATGGAGCCATGCCGGGCTGGCGGGAAGTAAAAAATCAACTGCGGGCTGGCTATTTGCGCTAAAATAGAATGATGCCTGAAGCTTACGGTGAAATACCGGTTACACGCAGAGCGTTCTACGCGCTCTGAAAGATGAGCGAGCCTGAATAAAGGAGATAAAAATGCAAAACAGACGATCAAAACAATGGTTGATATTTTCTGTGGTACTGGGTTTTACCTGGTCCTTGGGCATGAATGTCGCACAAGCAGCGACTGTCCCTGCGCCAGTCGCTGCCAGTCACCACTATCACGCCCTGACGGGAAACCCCAGTGGGACCTATCAGATCGATCCGGAACACTCGGCTGCCTATTTTACCATTGGTCACGTCGGTATTGGCCCCTTCAGCGGGCGTTTTAACCAGATTTCCGGAACCTATACTGTCAATACCCAGGATCCGGCCAAAGATATGGCTAAAATCACCATTCCGGCGGCCAGCATATTTACGAATTTTGCGGCTCGGGACATATACCTGCGCAGCCCGACATTTTTTGATGTCAAAAAGTATCCCGATGTGACCTTCGTCAGCAGCCGCTATCAGCCCACCGGCAAGCATACCGGTGACCTGTACGGGAAGTTGACTCTGCATGGCGTGACCCGTCCGGTCATGTTCCGGGTCAAGGAAACCGGTGCCGGTGAAGTGGCTTATCTGCCCAAACCCTGGGGCGGCTATCTGTCCGGTTTTGTGGCGGTAACGACCATTGAGCGCAGTGATTACGGCATGAAAGCCTATTTGCCCGAAGGGCTTTCCAACAAGGTGCAGATCCGGGTGGAAATCGAAGGCAAGAAAATCGCCTGATATTTTGATCTGAACACATCCGGTCGGGGACAAGTGGCTGTCGGCGTTGTCCCTCCAAGGCCAGTGAACCATTGACCCAGACTGAACTGGCCCATTGCCTGTCGGTAGAGCAGCCCACTGTGGTGGCCATGCTCGACCGTTTGCAACGGGCCGGTTTGGTTCGCCGGGAAGTGGATCCCCATGACCGCCGTATGCGCCGGATTCATCTCACCAGTGCGGGTGCCGAGGTGTATGCAGAAGTGCGGCGGGTAGCGCGGGCGTTTCGTCAGGAAAAACTGCAGGATCTGGATGTGGAAATGCTGCGCCGGATGACGGAGCTGCTTCAGGAATTGCAGCAGCGTCTGGAAGATCCCATCCCATGACAACGGCATCTGTGGCAGTTGTTCCCAACCGTGGCCTGATCACTCTGTCCATCATGCTGGCCACCGTCATGCAGACCCTGGACAGCACTATCGCCAATGTGGCTCTTCCCCATATGAAGGGCAGTTTGTCGGCCTCCCTCAACCAGATTGGCTGGGTGCTGACTTCCTATATCGTCGCGACGGCCATCGCTACCCCGTTAACCGGTTGGCTGGTGGATCGCTTCGGCAAGCGCAACATTTTTCTGGCCTCGGTGGCGGGTTTTACCCTGGCTTCCATGTGGTGCGGCATCTCCACCTCTCTTTTCGAGATTGTCCTCGCCCGCGTCTTTCAGG
The DNA here is from genome assembly GCF_057473465.1 of Acidithiobacillus sp. TH-A117. Classification (NCBI taxonomy): domain Bacteria; kingdom Pseudomonadati; phylum Pseudomonadota; class Acidithiobacillia; order Acidithiobacillales; family Acidithiobacillaceae; genus Acidithiobacillus; species Acidithiobacillus sp. TH-A117. Next base: position 33,306 of record NZ_JBYCKQ010000018.1, on the reverse strand, counting down.
GGGCATTTGGTGCCGCTCTGGTGCCCCTCTCCCAAACCACCTTGCTGGACATCAATCCCCGGGAAAAACAAGGCTCGGCCATGGCCCTGTGGGGGATGGGGGTGATGGTCGGACCCATCGTGGGCCCGACCCTGGGGGGCTGGCTTACCGATAGTCTGGGCTGGCGCTGGGTGTTTTTTATCAATGTGCCGGTGGGGATGATGGCTCTCTGGGGCATTTGGAACTCCTTCCCCAAGGATGCGCCGGGGCATGGGATGCGCTTCGATATGGCCGGCTTTGTCAGTCTGAGCATTGCCATTGGTGCTTTGCAATTACTGCTGGACCGGGGGCAGCAACTCAACTGGTTCAGTTCGGTGGAAATCTGGGTGGAAGCCTATCTGGCTGGTTTCGGAGCTCTCTATTTCCTCTGGCATACCTGGCGGACGCCGCCGGAACAGTCTTTTTTTGATTATCGGCTGATTCTGAACCGCAATTATGTGACCGGGCTAATGTTTATTTTCATTGTCGGCGTGGTGCTCTTCGCCTCCCGCGCTTTGATTCCGACCATCTTCAGGACCTCATGGGTTACACCGCCGAGGCGGCAGGCTGGGTGACGGCCCCCAGTGGTTTGGGGACGATGCTGGCCATGCTCATTGTCGGGCGTCTGGTGGGCAAGGTGGACTTGCGGCTTCTGCTGGCCATCGGTTTTGGCATCACTGCCTTCTCTCTTTGGCAAATGCAGGGTTACAGTCTGGTGATCAGTCAGGCGGACATCATCTGGCCCGGTGTCTGGCAGGGGCTGGGGATTGGTCTGGTATTTGTGCCCTTGAGTACGGCCACCTTTGCCACCCTCGACCCGCAGATGCGCGCCAACGGCACCGCCATTTACAGTCTGGTCCGCAATGTGGGCAGCAGTCTGGGCATTTCCCTGGTGGAGACCCTGCTGACCCGCAACACCCAGATTGCCCATGCCTCGCTGGCGGCGCACATGGACGGACGCAATCCCGGTTTCCAGAACCCCGTCGTGGCAGAAATGTACAATCCGCACAGCAGTCTGGGTCAGGCGCTGTTGAATACGGAAATTACCCGGCAGGCGAGTATGATTGCCTATATCGACGATTTCTGGTTGATGTTGGTGATGACTCTGGCTATTTTCCCCTTGTTATTGATCATTCGCAGTCCGAAGCGGGAAGCGGCTGCTGCACCGACTGAGCCGGTCATGGATTGATGGGGCGTTAAGGAGAATCAATGAGATACCGGAAAATCATGGTGGCTTACGACGGGAGCGCCTCCAGTGAGCTGGCGCTGGAGCAGGGTGCCGGACTGGCGGCTTTGATGCAAGCGGAACTGCATTTGTTTGGGGCCATTGTCAGCACCGGGGGCATGGCCATTGGTCAGGCGGCGGGTGTTGAAGACTTGCTGGGACGGGAAGGGGATGCCATACGCACCCGGCTTGCCGCTGCTGCGTCAACCCTTCGGGAAAGGGGGCTCCGGGTAGAGGTCGCGGCGGTCGAGGGTAGCCCTGCGCAAGTCATTGTCCAATATGCACGGCAAATGCATCCAGATTTGCTGGTACTCGGACACATTCCCCAATTTTCCTTCGGCCACTGGCTCGAAGGTTCGGTCGCCAAGGCCCTGCTCAGAAGCCTGCCCTGCAGTATTCTGATTGCCAAATAATCTGTGTTGAAGTCTGGAGCTAACTTGAAAATCTGCAACGCGAAACCAGACGCGAACCAGGGCTTGTCATGACAATTCCAGGCGGCGCTCAATACGTTCCAGACGTTCATTCAAACGGTCTACGCGTACGCCGATGACGGCAGTATTCTCCTCGGAGTGGGCAAAGTCACGACGCGTACTGGCAAGGTTAATCTCCAGCGCACCCCAGCGGGTTATCACCTCTTCCAGTTTGCGCTCAATACGCTCCTGGCTAGTCTGAAAGCGCTTCAGGTGTTCCAGTATCAGATTTTCAATATTGTCGGTCACGTATTCCTCAGATGGCATGCACGTCCATCACCTGGTGCTGGCGGTGTCTCGGCAATAAGATCCGCTGTTAATGCCAATAACAATATGGTCAACATACGAGATTGTAAGCATTTCTGCAACTTTCAGGCTGCGCAGATTTTACGACTATGCCTTGAAACAATATGGGTAAGGACATTAAGCTGGTATTTGCATGGTCACACAATGCAGGCTGCCGTGTTGCCGGGCCAGCTCCAGACAGGGAACGGGGATAATCTGACGATCCGGAAAAGCGGACTGCAAGCGCTGGACGGCAATCTGATCGGCGGGATCGTCATAAACCGGCATCAATATCGCACCGTTGATGATGAGAAAATTGGCGTAGGTCAGGGGTAAGCGGTTATCGTCTTCATCCCATTGTGCCTGGGCCCAGGGCAGGGGAATCAGGTGGTAGGGCTGGCCATCGGCGTTGCACAGGGCGCTCAATTCGGCAGCCATCTGCTGCAGGGCGGCAAAATGATGGTCATTGGGGTCATCGCAGCTCTGATAAGCGATGGTCCGGGGATTACAAAAACGCGCCAGAGTATCAATGTGCGCGTCGGTATCATCGCCTTCCAGATGACCGCTGTGCAGCCAAAGCACCCGCTCCATGCCGAGCTGCTGACAAAGCGCCGTTTCAATTTCAGCTGCAGACCATTGGGGATTGCGATTGGCGGAAAGCAGGCAGGCGCTGGTTGTCAGCAGAGTGCCTTGACCATCACTTTCAATGCTGCCGCCTTCCAGCACCATCCCGGAAATTTCCAGGGGATAGTCCCTGAAAGCCTGCTGGGCGTGGAGGTGGCGGGTGATCTGGTTGTCCAGATCGGCGCGAAACTTGAGTCCCCAGGCATTGAAGGCAAAATCCATCAATTTACGTTGCCCTGCGGCATTTTTGAGGGTAATGGGGCCATGATCCCGGGCCCAGGAATCATTGCTGGGGACCAGATGGAGATGACAATGGGCCATGTTGGCCCGGGCATCCTGCAGGCGTCTTTCACAGTCCTGTAGGCTATTCCGGTCATGACAGGCTATCACGAGATGCTCACGCAGACTGATTTCCCGGGCGATTTGCACAAAAACCGGGAGCACTTGCTCCAGGCGCGGCGCCCAGTCACTTTCGGGGTGGGGCCAGGTCAGTTGTACGCCCCACTGGGGGGCCCATTCGGCGGGGAGGGTGTAATTTGCCTGCATAGCGGATCCTTCCTGAAGCGATGTGCCCATCATAGGCAATTCACGGGTTTTCGTCAGCCATCCCGACAGGGTAAACTCCGCCCATGGCGCAACACAGCGAACGACTGGATCATTTGCTCTCCCGGCTGGGTTACTGCAGTCGTTCGGAGGTGCGTGACCTGTTGCGCGAAGGTCGGGTATTGGCGGACGGGTTGCCGCTGCGCAAGGCTTCGCTCAAGGTGGACCCCGCCAGCTTGCAGGTGGATGATGAGGCCCTGGATCATCCCTATCCCCTTTATGTGCTTTATCACAAACCACTCGGCAAGGTCTGCGCCCATGATGATCCCCGAGCAATCTACCAGGATTTCCCGCCGCGCTGGCGGTATCGTCGTCCCAGCTTCAGCAGTGTCGGACGTCTGGATCGCGAAACCAGCGGGCTGCTGCTGCTGACCGACGATGGTGACTGGCTGCATCGCTGGACCAGTCCCCGTTATGCCATCCCGCGCCGTTATCGGGTGTTGTTGCAAAATCCTCTGCGTGGCGATGAAGTGGCTATCCTTGCTTCGGGTACCCTCCTGCTGGAGGGAGAAAGCAGCCCCTGCAAGGCCGCCGAAATGACCCCGCTCAGTCCGGTGGAGCTACAATTGACCCTTTATGAGGGCCGCTATCATGAGGTGCGGCGGATGTTTGCGGCGCTGGATAATCTGGTACTGAGTTTGCATCGCGAGGCTTTTGGACCCTTCACTCTGGGCGATCTGGCTCCCGGACAGTGGCGGGAACTGACGGAAATTGAATGGCGAGGGGAGGGTTGAACATGGTCTGGAAACCCCATGTGACGGTGGCGGCTGTTGTTGAAGAGGCGGGGCGGTTTTTGCTGGTGGAAGAAATGGTAGAAGGTCGGCGCTGCTTCAATCAGCCCGCCGGCCATTGGGATCCGGGTGAAAGTCTGCTGGATGCGGTCATCCGGGAAACCCTGGAAGAAACCGCTTACGCCTTTGAGCCTGAATATCTCACGGGGATTTATCACTGGGAACACCCCGGCAAGGATCTGACCTATTTGCGTTTTGCTTTTGGCGGAAAGCTGGGCCCTCAGCGCCAGGATTATGCACTGGACACGGGCATTATCGGCCCGGTGTGGATGCTTCCTGCGGAAGTGGACGCAGCGCACGAACAACTGCGTAATGTTATGGTCCAGCGTTGTATTGCCGATTATCTGGCCGGTAAACGCTATCCTCTGGAAATTTTACACAGTCTGACAGACTGACGTGCGCTCTGCCGCGTGCTATATTGTGCAAAAGGCATCGGTAGAGACGATGAATATGATAGACGCAGACGGCTATCGCCCTAACGTGGGCATGATTATTTGTAACGAGCACAATCAGGTGTTGTGGGCCAAACGCCGGGGGGAGAACGCCTGGCAGTTTCCCCAGGGTGGCATCGATCGTGCCGAAACGCCAGAACAGGCCATGTTTCGCGAACTGGAAGAAGAAGTGGGTACGGCCAATGTCTGTATCATCGGCCGTACCCAGGGCTGGTTGCGTTATGAAGTGCCCTGTTCCCGGCATCGGGCGCAGCGGCGCCGCTATCGCGGTCAGAAACAGATCTGGTTCCTGCTGCGCTTTGAAGGGGATGAGGCCGAGATCAATACCTTGACCACCCAGCATCCGGAGTTTGAAACCTGGCGCTGGGTGGATTACTGGATGCCGGCCCGGGAAATCATCGCTTTCAAACGCCGGGTTTACTGGCAGGCGTTGCAGGAGCTGGCGCCCCTGATCAATGTCGGACCGCCTCCGGCAGATGCTGCGGAGGCGAGGCGGAGCGTTTAGGAAAAAAGTTTTCCCTTCAGCATGTTGAGACCATCACTCAGCAGATTGCCATCGGCGGGCACTTCGCCGTTGGGCGTCAGCTGGTTGACCAGTTCGGGCAAAGCCTGGGACAAGCCGCTCGCAACCGTATTGGGGTCAATGCCTATTTTACCGGCGATTTGTTGCACGGTATCACTGCCCAGCACCTGCTGGATCTGATCGGCGGTAATGGGTTGATTGGCGCCGTTACTGATCCATGATTGCACCACATCGCCCAGTCCCTGGCTCTGCAGTTGCTGTACCAGGCCGGACAGGCCGCCCGGCTGATTTTGTACAAAGTTGACGGCTTCGCCCAGCAGGGAATTCTGGGTACTGTCAGATCCACCGCCGAGTGCGGACATGGCTGAATCAAGCAAACTCATGATCATTCTCCTTGAACGTGGTTATAAAACGGGAATTGTCCCACCCGATTATTGCCAGTTCAGCGAGGGCTTTTCAAGGAAAATAATCTATCATTTCAAATTGTTGCATAATATTTTTTGCTGTAAGGTGTATGGATTTTCTGAGCTGTTGAACTGGATAATCAATTTCTCGGATAGTCGCTATGAAGACGGTAACCAAACCGCTTCCTGTTCGAGCGCAAGACCAGATTGACGCATTTGTTCGGTTAACGCGCCTAAGTAATCCGGCAACAGCGAAATGGCACTGGTGAATTCCCGAAAGGTATCCTGCCATAGCTGCGGGCTGCCGTAGCGCGCCAATTTGATTTGCCAGTCGGGCATCAGCCAGCATTCGCAGGCGTCGCCAAGCCGGGTGTAAAGTCGCGCAAAATTCGCGAGACCCACACCGTCATAGTCCGGGAAAAGCACGATGCGACTGGCACGCGGGCGCTGGGTCAACCAGGCGAGAAGCCGGCCATCCAGCTGTCCGCCGTAATACAAGAGGGTGGCCCGGGTTTCAGTCGGCAGCCAATCGCTGCGGTCAAAAAGCGCCTGATTTTCCACCAGCCAGAGCGGCTGCTGGCTTCCAGGTAACGATAAAAGGTGCCCTGCGAACCGCTGTCCATCATCTGGTTCATCGGCTCTACATAATGGTCGTAGGCTTCGAGCACCTGTCGGTAGCGCTGGGTAATCGGCATGCTGCTGTCGGCGCTTTTGGCGTTTTCCGCCAGATCAAACAGGGCATGTCGATCCTGGTCAAGTTGCAGATTGATTTGACGAAAGAGTTCTGCCAGTTGATTGGCGGCTGCGCGTACACGATCCATGTCTGTTCTCGCTATCCCATCGTTGAGCGCCTCGGTGGCCTCACGAATGGCGGCTATGCGTGCTTGCAGCACAGCTGCCAGACCCAGCTCATGCTCGCGGGTGATACTGCGCACAAATTCCAGCACATAGGCGTTGAGTTGCAGATCACTGCTGCGCGTTAAGCTGTGCAGGATATCAGCATTGACTAACGCACGCAGAACCGCTCCCTGCGCCTCCACATCCAACTGTGCAGATGCCTTGGCAATACTATTCAACACTTGATCGCTGGTGAGCACGGCAAACTCCCGCGACAAACGCGCCAGCATTTCCACGGTGTCCCAGTGGGTGTAAAGCGCGTAAACCAGCGAGCGGGGATTAGCCATTTCCGCTCAACGCTCAAACATTAAACAGGAAATTCAGCACGTCCCCGTCATGCACCACATATTCCTTGCCTTCGGCACGCATTTTGCCGGCTTCCTTGGCGCCCTGCTCCCCCCGGTACTGGATGAAGTCGGCATAGGCGATGGTTTGGGCGCGGATAAAACCCCTTTCGAAATCACTGTGAATCACACCAGCCGCCTGGGGGGCCGTGGCGCCCACCGGAATGGTCCAGGCCCGTACTTCCTTGACGCCGGCCGTAAAATAGGTCTGCAGGCCGAGGAGGCCATAGGCGGCGCGGATGATGCGATTGAGCCCCGGTTCTTCCAGACCCAGATCCTGGAGAAAAGCATTTTGCTCGTCGGGCTCCAGTTCCGCCAATTCGGATTCAATGGCTGCACAGACCGGGACCACGCTGGCATGGCGTTCAGCCGCCCAGGCTTCCAGAAGGGGACGCCAGGGGCCATCTTGAATTTCGTCTTCCGCCACATTGGCAATGACCATCATGGGTTTCATGGTGAGCAGAAACAGCCCGCGTAAGTGGGCTTTTTCCTCGGTGTTCAGGTCGAGGCTCGCGGCCGGTTTGCCGCTGTTGAGATGGGGCAGCAGGCGGGCCATGGCCGCAGCTTCGGCCACCGCCTCCTTGTTCCCGCCCTTGGCCTGACGGGCCACCCGCGCCTGGCCTTTTTCGACGCTGCTGATGTCGGCCAGAATCAGTTCGGTCAGCACCGTATCCAGATCGGCCACAGGATCTACCTGGCCACTCACATGGACCACATTGGGATCGTCAAAACAGCGGGTGACCAGGGCGATGGCATCAGTTTCACGAATGTGGGCGAGAAACTGGTTGCCCAGCCCCTCACCTTGGGCAGCGCCGGCTACCAGTCCGGCAATGTCCACAAATTCCATGGTGGCCGGCACCACATTCTGGGGCTTGACGATTGCGGTCAGGGCCTGCAGGCGAGGATCTGGTACGGATACCAGGCCGACATTGGGCTCTATGGTACAAAAAGGATAATTTTCCGCTGCGATACCGGCTTTGGTGATCGCATTGAAGAGGGTGGATTTACCCACGTTGGGAAGACCGACGATGCCACAAGCCAAAGCCATATCATACTCCTAATCGCTGTGCAGGGTTTTTTGCGCCGCATCGCTGCGCCCCTGGAGAAAGTCCGGGAGAACGGCGAGGCTGCGGTCAATGGCGGCATCTATCGACCCTTGATCCGCTACCTGCGGGGCGCCGAGGACATAATGGATGACCGCATCCTTGTGTCCGGGATGGCCGATACCGATGCGCAGGCGCCAGTACTCCCGGGTTCCAAGCGCCCGATCCAGATCACGCAAGCCATTGTGACCACCATGCCCGCCACCCCATTTCAGGCGGGCAGTGCCGGGGGGCAGATCAAGCTCGTCATGAATGACCAGAATGCGCGCCGGTGGAATCTTGTAAAAGGCCGCCATGGCCTGCACCGGACCCCCGCTGCGGTTCATGAAATCCTGGGGCATACACAAGCCCAGTTGCTGTCCAGAATTCTGGACGACGGCAGCCAGACAATGCCAGCGCGACTCCATACGCAAAGACGCTCCAGCCCTTTCTGCAAAAGTCTGGAGCGCCCAGAAACCAGCGTTGTGGCGGGTGCGGGCGTATTCCGCCCCGGGATTTCCCAGCCCCGCCAGCAGCCAGTCCATGTTACCTCACTCGGCAGCTTCGGGCGTTTCTTCCGCTTCAGCGCCGGTACGGGGGTTATGGATGGAGACGATTTCCTTGTCGTCCTCATGCTGCAACGGAATCAGGGTAACGCCTGCCGGCACCTTGATCTGGGACAAATGCAGGCTCTCACCCTTTTCCAGCTGGGCAATATCCACTTCAATGGCTTCGGGCAGGCGATCCACGGGGGCTTCCACTTCGACATCGTTCAAAGCCCGGTGCAATACACCGCCGGCCTTGATGCCGACGCAGGTATTTTCATGGAGGAAGTGAATGGGCACATGCAGGCGTACGGTTTCACCCGCATGTACGCGCATGAAATCCAGGTGCAGGACTTCTTCCTTGTAGGGATGCATCTGGATGTCGCGAATCAAAGCGGTTTCCTTGCCCTTGGGGAATTCGAGGGTGATGACATGAGTATAGGCGCGTTCGTCTGCGAGCAGCTTGCGCAGCAGACGGGCTTCAATGCTGAGGCCGGTGGCCGGTTTGTTGTCCCCATAGAGTACGGCCGGAACCATACCCGTACGGCGCAAACGGCGGCTGGGACGCCGCCCGTTTTCTTCACGCGGCATGGCCGCAATCGCAAAATCTGTCATTGTCAGGACTCCTTATTGTGTCGTGGATTGAGCGGGGCGAGGGTTGACAGAACCTTTCTCCCCAAGACTAAGGGGCGCATCATAATGCGCAGTTACGGATTGAGCAACCTTTGCCGGATTTTTTGCGGGTTTTTGAGCGGGCGCTGTGGCCGATTCGCCGGGCGCAGCATCGGGTGACGCTTTTTGATCGGGTTGCAAGTAAGCCTTGATTACCGCCCGCGCTACCGGCAGGGCTTGCCAGGCGTTGTAGCCACCATTTTCCACTACCACAGCCACGGCAATTTTGGGGTGATCCAGCGGTGCCCAGCCAATAAAGAGGGAGTCATTGTTGTAAATGGTGCGGCCATTTTGGTAGCCCATGGGTACCTGCGCCGTTCCGGTTTTACCGGCGATGCTGATGCCGGGAATACTGACCGTATGACAGGTGCCGGTATTGACACAGGCTTCCATGCCCAGATGTACCGCATGCATGGCCTCTGCGGAAATATGCAGATTCACCGGCGCGGCATTGGGAATAGGGATGGTCTTGCCGTTCTGCGGATCGATAAATGCCTTGGCAACCTGGGGTTGGACCAGATATCCGCCATTGGCCAATGCTGCTACGGCGCGCACCAGCTGCAAGGGAGTCTCCAGCAGATAACCCTGACCAATCCCCAGAATCACCGAATCCCCCGTATACCAGGGCGCATGCAGATGGGCACGTTTCCAGCTCGGAGTAGGTACCAGACCACTGGCCCCACCGGGCAGATCGATGGGGGTTTTGCGGCCGAAACCGAAGCGCCACAGGGTGTTGTCCTGCATGTTTATGCCCATTTTGACGGCCAGTTTGTAGTAGAAAACATCCACGGACCAGGCCAGCGCCTTGGTGATGCCGGTATTGCCGAAGCCGCCCCGATTCCAGTCCCAGTAAGTGTGTCCACCCAGCTGGTAATTGCCGGGACAATAGGTGTGAAAGTCAGGACTGATCACCCCTTCCTGGACAGCCTGGATCGTATAAAAAGGTTTTGCGCAGGAGCCCGGGGGATACAGACCATTGTCTGCCCGATTCATCAGCGGGCGCCCAGGATTACCGAGCAGCTCCTGCCAGTGCTTGTTGCTGATGCCATCCACAAACCAGTTGGCATTGAAGCTGGGGCTGGTCACCATGGCGAGAATCCCGCCATTTTGCGGATTCATGGCAATGACGGCACCGCGATAACCTTTACCCTGCAGGGCTTGGGCACCTGCCTCCTGCACCCGCAGACGCAGATGGGTAATCAGATTGCCGCCGGGGTGGGCGGCAATCTGGCGGAGTGTGCCGACCGGCAGGCCACGGGCGTTGATGTCCTTGATTTCATAACCCATGGTCCCGCGCAGTTGCCGCTCGTAGTAGCGTTCCAGGCCGTTTTTGCCAATATAATTACGGCCTACATACTGGCTGGCATGAAAATCCTTGAGGTCGGTCGCGGTGAGCGGCCCCACATAACCCACCACATGGGAAAACAGGGCATCATAGGGATAATGGCGATGCAGCATGGCGACAATGCGGACACCCGGTAACTCCATGGCGCGGACGGACACTGCCGCAATCTGCGTCGGATTAAGCCCCGTCTTGAGGACGATGGGATCGAAGTCGGGTTTGCCAGCGCGTCGGGCGGCAAACTGCTGCAGGTCCTCGGGGCTCAAATTCAGTAGATGCTGGAGATATTCCAGACATTGCTGCAGATGGGGCACCTGATCGGGAGTGATTTCCAGCGCATAGGTGGGCAGGTTCTCGGCCAGGACTTCACCATGATCGGCGAGAATCAAACCGCGTGGCGGCGACAAAGGAACCAGGGCGACGTGATTGTCGTAGGCCAGTTCACGAAACCGGGAATAATGCAGTACCTGCAGATCCACAATCCGCAAAACCAGGCCCATTATGGCCAGAAGCATCAGGGTGGCCGCCACGCCCAGGCGAAAGCGAAAACTGCGCGTACGTTTTAAGGATTCGGATAAGGGCATGGGGGCAAAAAACCTGCTTCAATTTGCAAATGACAGAGGCGCTTCGTACACTCGGTATCGGAATGTCCGACTAAAAGTGGGTGGCGCAGTGTTAGAATCCCGATATGAGTCCCTGTTTGCAGAGTTGGAGAATGCTATCACGGATTATCGCGGATTGCGTCGCCAACGGGAAGGTGATGGTCGCAACCGCCATTCGGTGCAAGCCCTGCAAGCCCAGATTCAAAAGCTGAAAACCGAAAATCGTATGCTGCAGGAGCGCCATGAAGAAATTTGTGCGCGCCTGAATGAGTTACTGGCACAGGTCAACTGCTGGGAAAACGAGCTATAAAATCATCAGGGAGAAGTAAGGTGTCCGAAGCAAAATCCTCAAATTCCATCAGGCAGATTACAGTCACTCTGTTGGATCAGCATTATCAGGTTCCCTGCGCGGACGAAGAACAGGAACTCTTGCTGGAAGCGGTGCGGCTGCTCAATCAGCAACTGGAAGCAACGCGTAGCCGTGGCAAGTTACTGAATCGGGAAAGAGCTGCATTGATGGTGGCCGTGAATCTCGCGGCAGACTTGCAGCGTGCCCGGCAAGCCCTGGAAGAAAGGGAACGGGACCTGCAATTGGTGGAACAACGCCTGCAGCAACTGGTTGACAGAGCCAGGGGGTCAGAGTAGCTTGAACTTGCCTCCTGCGAGGCACGAGTGGCCGAGACGATTCCTGAACCAATACTGTCTATCCAGGGAATCCCCAGTCATCATCGCGGTGTGCAGTGCCCTTGCGGCGTAGCCTGAAGCGATGTGTGGATTCCCACCTGTTCATCAGGTTCTGGGGGTAGCGGGCCGCACGACCATCGCGGGAGGTTTTTTGTTTTCAGACAGTACCAAGAGCGATTTGCGCAAAAAAATGCGGCAGCAGCGCCGTTCTCTTTCTCCGCAGGCATTGCAGCAGGCATCCCTGGGCCTTTGCCAGCAGATTCTCCAGCTTCGGCACTACCAGAAAGCCCGCCACATTGCCCTATACTGGCCAATGCAGGGTGAAATCAATCCGCTGCCATTGCTCTATCATCTTCGCAGTTTCCGTAAACACTTTTACTTGCCGGTATTATCCGGGAGCTTCGCCCAAAAATTGCGCTTTGCGCCTTTCCACGCCAACAGCCGGATGCGTCCCAATGCTTTTCGTATTCCTGAACCTCTGGTGGCCGCAGCATCTTTGCTGGGGCCGCAGGATCTCGACCTGCTGATTCTGCCGCTGGTGGCTTTTGATGCGGAAGGTTACCGCCTGGGTATGGGCGGAGGATTTTATGATCGCAGTCTTGCCAGCTTGTCCCATCGGCAACATTGGCAGCATCCACATCTGTTAGGTGTGGGGCATGCCTTTCAGCAGGTGGCGCATATTCCCCGCGAGCCCTGGGACGTCCCTCTCGGCATGGTGTGTACCGATCAGGCTTGCTACCGGATACCGCTCTGAACGGAAAAGTTTTTTGGGATGAATCGCCTAGTTCTCGTTCAGCATTGCCATGACAAAAAGGGTGATACCCAGAGTCATGAAAATACTCCCCGTAGCGCGTTGCAAAATCTGATTAGCGCGGGGGGTACGTAACAGGCTACTGATTTTGGTTCCCAGTTGTGCATAAAACATATACCAGCTCATTTCGATGAGCCAGAAGGTAAAAATCAACTCCGCAAATTGTACCCATGGGTTTGCATGTGGGCGCATAAACTGGGGAAGAAGGGCCACAGTAAAGAGAATGGCTTTAGGGTTGGTGATGGTCACCAGCATCCCGGTGCGATACAAGGTCGCGGCACTATGTGCTTTTAAGCGCGCAGTAGTCATACTGGAAAGCATTTTTGAGCCTTGACCGGCGGCTTTCCAGGCCTGTATCCCCAGATAAATCAGGTAAGCAGCCCCAATCAGGCGTACCAGATCAAAAATACGGGGCCAGGTTTGAAAAAAAAGCCCCAGGCCGCCTGCTGACAGGGTGATCATCAGCAACAAGGCGGTCATGCACCCTGCCATAGTGGCCATGGAGCGCTTCCAGCCATACAGGGCGCCATGGCTCATCACCAGCATCATGTTGGGGCCTGGAATGGCGGAAATCACCAGGACGGTGAGGGCATAAAATATCCAGACATGCAGGCTCATGCCGGTGAAAGCCAGGCGTCACGGCGGGCACGCACGACGGCATCGACGTCTTCCAGACATTCCAGCCAGTAGGTGTCCTGAACGGGAGTGACCGGCGTGATCTGCGTGCTGTAAAGTACGTCTTCGCGAAAATACTGCAGTTGCAGCGGACAGCCTGGAATGCTGCTGGCGATTTTTTCGGCGAATTTTTCCGCTGTGGCCCGCTGTCCCTCCAGGGCGATAATAATATCGTCGGGAGACAGGCCTGCCTGTTCGGCCGGGCTGCCGGAAAGTATCTGACGCAATTGCACGCCCAAGGCATGAGATTTCCAGTGCGCACCGATCCAGGCCGACGGTAAGGTGCGGGCGTCCTCTCCGCCCGCATCACTGAGGCTGCTGGCGGGGCGCTGCTGCAGGGCGATACCCATGCGTGCCAGCAAGGCAGCCAGAGGCAGTTCGGCGCGTGCTTCCAGCCAGCTTTGAACCTGACGAGCCATGTCAGCTCCGGCCAGATCGGCGATCAGTGATAGGGCGGCACCTTCCGGCAAAGGCTGCTTGGTCTGTCCGTAATCCTGCCAGAAGCGGGCGAGCAGGTTGTCCAGGGACAGCTTGCCAGCGCTGTCCAGGCGCAGGCTCAAGTCCAGACACAAGGCCAGCAGTGCGCCCTTGTTGTAGTAACTGATTTCAAAATTGGCGCTGTTGACGTGGGGGTGATAGAGCTTGAGCCAGGCGTCTTCGCTGGATTCGGCGACACTCTGCAGAAATTGACCGGGGCGGCGCTGCAAGCGGGTCCATTCCTTGCCCAAACCCTGTAAGTACTGTTCCGTAGAGAGGAGTCCCGCCCGGCGCAGGCATAAATCGTCATAATAGGAGGTGATTCCCTCAAATACCCATAAATCCCGGGAGAGCTCCGCCTTATCCAGAGCGCTGGCGCTGAACACCCCAGGCCGGATCGCCTGAACCAGCCAGCTGTGAAAATATTCATGGCTGACCAGCCCCAGAAAGCGGCGATAATTGTTCGGATCGCGACCGTTAAGGTCATCCCGGGCACAGACGAGGGCGCTGGAAGCGCGATGTTCCAGGCCGCCATAGTCATCACTGCGCGCCTTGCACAGAAAATGGTATTCCGCAAAGGGAGACTCCCCCCAGAAATTCTGCTGCCAGGTGCAGATGCGGGCCATGTCACGCCCCAGCGCCTGCAGATCGGCGTCATGGCTTCCCTGAATCAGCAGGTGGTGAGGGAGTCCTCCGGCCTCAAAATTCAGCAGGGTAAGGGTCCCCATCAGCATGGGGTGGTCGATGAACGCCCGATAATTTTCGGCCTGAAAATCTCCCCAGCCCCATGTTTCTCCGGAAATACGGGGCATGGATGTACCTAACTGCCACTGCTCCGGACCGCTGATGGATAGGGTATGGCGATTTTGTTCCTGCCCCTCTACCCGCAAAAACAGGGCAGGGCCGTTAAAAAAACCGCCGAGATGATCCAGAAAAGCGGTGCGTACCGATTGATCCAGAGCATACACCCGGTAAGTGATCCGCAGCGCTCCGCTGATGGCCGCGCTGATCCAGCGATCCGTGGCGATTTTGCGTAAAGAAACAACCTCTCCCAGAGATTCTGCGGTAATCTCGGTAATATGCCGGGCCAGATCGCGGATGGTATAGCTGCCCGGAACCCAGGCTGGCAGAGCCAATACCTGCCCGTCGGGATCCGGTTCGGCAATATCCAGCACAACCTGAAACAGATGGGCGTTGGGTTCCATGACGACGGTATAGCGGATAGGGGCTTGCATTGAGGGAAAACTCCGGTTCAGCGCCAGGCCGGAGCCAGGCTGCGAAATTGGGGATGGGCAGCATCCCCAATCCATTCATAAAAAACCGACTCGGCCACTGCCACCGTAACGCCAGCCTGACTCAGGCGTGAGAGCGCAGACTCGGCCTTGTCGGGGTCACGACTGGCGCAGGCATCAGCGACGACAACGGGTTGCCAACCGGCGTGATGCAAATCCAGAGCGGTTTGCAGCACACAAATGTGGGTTTCCACCCCGGTGATCATGACTTGTGGGTGGGTATTATAGCTTTCCAGCCAGTCGCGAATGACCGCATCTCGCCAACAGGAAAAAGCCGTTTTGGCAAAAGTCTGCGGACAGTTTTCGCGCAGGTCATCACGAATCGGACCTAGACCCTGGGGATACTGGGCGGTAGCCAGACGGGGAATTTCCAGGGCCGCTGCTGCAGCCAGCAGGCGCCCGCTGTTTTGGATGGCCGCATTGCGCGCCGGCTCAGGAATGGCGCTCAGCAGGCGGTCCTGCATGTCGATGTTGAGGAACAGGCTCTGCCGGGCTTCTATGCGCATGTTCTCTCAAAAAACAAAGGGGCGGGGGACCGGTGGATGACGCAGGGGCGGGACTTCTGTCTCAAAAAGATCGCTACTTTCATAGGTGTCCAGCCGGGTCCGGGTGATGCGCCGCATACGCATGGCTGGCCCCGTACCGACGATAGCCAGCAAACGTCCGCCCACGGCCAGTTGTTCCTTGAAAACCTCGGGTAAGACAGGCAAGGAGCCGGTAATGCAGATGGCATCATAAGGCGCATGCCTAGCCCAGCCCGTCGAACCGTCACCGACATGAATCTGGGCATTATGAATGCCCTGCACACGCAGGTGACTTTCGGCCTGTTGGGCGAGATCAGACCGGTCTTCAATGCTGTGCACCATGCCAGCCAGCCGTGCCAGGAGTGCTGTCAGATAGCCGGTGCCGGTGCCAATTTCCAGCACCCGGTGATTTTCTTGCAGATCCAGTTCCTGCAGCACCCGCGCTTCCATTTTGGGCGTCCACATGTACTCACCGTGGGCAATGGGCATGGCGAAATCGGCAAAGGCCAGATGGCGATAGGCCGTAGGAATAAACAATTCCCTTTTGACTTCCGTGACAATGGCCAGAACGCGCGGATCGAGCACGTCCCAGGTGCGAATTTGCGTGTCGATCATGGTCCGACGCAGGGTATCAAAGTCCATAGCTTACAGGGGCTCCAGTGAGTTTGCCTCATTT
Organism: Acidithiobacillus sp. TH-A117; assembly: GCF_057473465.1. NCBI lineage: Bacteria > Pseudomonadati > Pseudomonadota > Acidithiobacillia > Acidithiobacillales > Acidithiobacillaceae > Acidithiobacillus > Acidithiobacillus sp. TH-A117. Next base: position 17,288 of record NZ_JBYCKQ010000018.1, on the reverse strand, counting down.
AGTCATGGGTTTTCGGGCAAGTCAATTGTTTGTCCTGCATGCTGAGGATTGGCTTGCCCCGTTTCCTGTGCTCCAATAGGCAGATATTAAATGCAGGAGTCACTTTCTTGGAAAGCCGTGCGCACGCCTTGGTTGCTGTGGTGTTTTTGCTGGTGCTGGGTGTTGCCGTGGCCATTGTCGGCCTGTGGATGCATCACGGTGAAAAACCCGGGATAAATTTTGATGTGATATCGCCTTATAGTGTGACCGGCCTCAGTCTCCAGGCGCCGGTGCGTTTTAAGGGCGTGCGGGTGGGCGAGGTGACGGCCATCGGTCTGGATCCGGGCGATCCACGCATGATCCGGGTGCGAATCAAAGTCGATAAATCCACCCCCATCACCCGCGCTACCTTTGCAGAATTGGCACCCCAGGGAGTTACAGGACTCAGTTATTTATCGCTGACGGATAAGGGCACCGATTTTGCGCCCATTACCCGCAAGCCGGGACAGGTGGCGGAAATCCCCATGCACCCGAGTTTTTTTGAGGTCCTGTCACGTAACGGTGAATCCTTGGTCAACCGCAGTAATGAACTGGCCGACCGTCTGAATGATCTGCTCAATGATCAGAATCGGGCGCGTTTTGGGCAGACTCTGACCCATCTGGATCAGGCTACTCAGGATCTCGTGCAAATGGAAAATGCCCTGATGCCGGCGCTCAAGGCGCTACCGGCTATGGTCGCGGCGACTCAATCCACCATGGTCGCCAGTCATCAATTGATCCAGCATCTGGATGTGCTGGCGGTGAATGCCCGGAAACCGCTGGCCAGTGCGACCCAGGCTGCAGCATCCCTGCAAAAACTGGGGACCACCAGTGAACAGGCCATCAATACCCTCAATTATCAGACCCTTCCCCAGGTCAACCGGTTAACCCAAAGTCTGTTGCATAGCAGTGCCGAGCTTTCTGGTCTTGGTCAGTCCCTGAAGCAATCACCCCAGTCCCTGATTTATGGTACCCGGGGACCGCCTCCGGGGCCCGGTGAGTCGGGTTTTTCTGCAGGAGCACACTGATCCATGTTCAATACGCCAAAGCAATCTAGCTGTTGTACTGCCCTTCGTCTGGGCTTTTTAGCGGTAATGGTGTTCGCCGGAGGCTGCGCCGCTGCTACTCCCTGGCAGACGCCATACAACATCAATGAGGTCCACCCTGTTGCGCTACCTGGCAGAAAGGCAGTCAGCCAAACGGTTCCGGTGGTCTTGCAGTTGGCTCCGGTGAGCGCATCGCCCTGGCTGGATACAGATGCTTACCAGTATCATCTGCTTTATCAGAATCCCCAGATGCTGTTGTCTTACCGGGATGCGCGCTGGGTAGGGACTCCCGCAGAAATGCTGGAGTCACGTTTGCTCCAGCAGCTTCAGCGCAGTCATGTCTGGAAGGCGGTACTTTCCGGGCAATCCAGTGGCGCGGCGCAATATGTGCTGCAGGTGCAACTGACCAATTTTGTGGTCAATTTCAGCGCGGCGCAGGCAGGAAAAGCGCTGGTGGCGGGTACGGCCACCCTGGTGAACGCCCATGACTATCAAGTCATTGCCCAGCAGCAGTTTACGGACAGCGTCGCGCTGAGCACCGCTTCCGCAGCGGGCGGAGCCAGCGCGATGGCCAAGGCCAGCAATGATTTTGTGAACGCCGTGACAGATTGGGCTGCCGGAGTTCAGTGAAGGGCCTTGATCACCAGCACGGACGACTGCGCGTGCTTGAGCACGTCATTGGCCACAGAGCCCAATAACAGCCGTCCCAGACCGCTGTGCCCGTGGCTGCCGACCACCAGCAGGTCGACTGCATGGGTCTTGCCATAATCGGCTATGGCCCTGCCGATATTATCCGCGCTTTCTTCCAGGATCATTTCCGCCTTCAGACCTTGTGCTTCGAGCAGTTTCTGCAGCTTGTGCATTTCGGTGTGAGCCAAATGCAGCAGTTTTTCCCGGATATCCAGGGTTGGCGGGAGAATTTCTTCGGGCATCTGCAAATTCAGCATCTGCGGATTAAAAACATGCAGCACGGTTAGTCGGGCCTGGTGCAGCTGTGCTTCCCGGGCAGCGGCCATGACCACTGGTTCCGCCATTTCAGAGAAATCCACCGCCACCGCCACATGCTGCACCGGGAATGTATCCGTAACCTTATTATCCATGAGCTTGCTCCTGATGCTTCTGATGTTCCTGATCTGCGGCGCCGGACAAGCCGGCAGCTAGATGGGCCATGAGTTCGGCTTCACTCAGCAGGGTATTTTCGGTGGCGCGTCTGGCCCGATATTCCCAGACATTCTGGGCCAGCACCTTGTCACTGACCACCACCCGATGGGGTAGGCCGATCAGGTCCATGGTCGCAAACTGGACACCGGGGCGCTCATCCCGGTCGTCGAGCAGCACACTGTAGCCAGCTTTTTCCAGGCGGTCATGCAAAGCCTGCGCCGCCGCCGCCACTTCTGGAGACTTGCGGGCATGGATGGCGACAATACCCACATCAAATGGCGTCAATGCCGCCGGCCAGATAATGCCGCGCTCGTCAAAATGCTGTTCCACCGCCGCCGCCACCACCCGGGATACGCCAATACCATAACATCCCATGGTCACCAACGCATCGCGGCCACTTTCATCCAGCACGGTCAACCCCATTTTTTCGCTGTAAGTCTGGCCCAACTGAAATACATGCCCTACCTCAATGCCGCGACGAATGCCGAGTGTGCCCTGCTGACAATGGGGGCAGGCATCGCCGGCTGTCACCTCGCGCAGATCGGCGGCATCCGGACTGGGTAAATCCCGCTCCCAGTTCAGGTTGATCCAGTGCAGATCGGCCATATTGGCGCCGGTACTGAAATTGCGTAGCCCCAATACCCGCAGGTCCGCCAGGACGGGCAGGGATTCGGGCAGATTTTTGGGACCGATGAAGCCCACCGGCGCGCCCGTTGCCGCCTCGGCTTCTTCGGGCGTCGCCATGCGTACTTCATCCACCTGAAGGGCATGGGCGGCCTTGATCAAATTGAGGCTGTCATCGCCGCGCAAGAGCAGCAGATAGGGCTTGTCCTCGGCGAGGACCAGCACCGTTTTGACGATTTTGCTGGTGGCAATACCCAAATGCTTTGCCTGGCCGTTGACGCTGCGAATCCCCGGGGTAGCGACTTGCTCGGCTTCCAACCAGGCTTCCTGCTCGGCTGCCGGGGCTGGACTGCAAGCTTTTTCCATATTGGCGGCATAATCGCAATGACTGCAGGAAACAATGGCATCTTCCCCGGAATCGGCCAGCACATGAAATTCATGGGAACGCTTGCCGCCAATGGCCCCGTTGTCTGCCTCCACTGCCCGAAAATTCAGGCCCAGACGAGTAAAGGTCTGCTGGTAGGCGTCATACATGCCCTGATAGGTGATTTCCAGAGAAGCATGATCCATGTGGAAAGAGTAGGCATCTTTCATGATGAATTCCCGCCCCCGCATCAGTCCGAAACGCGGCCGGATTTCATCCCGGAACTTGGTCTGGATCTGATAGAAGTTGACGGGCAATTGCCGGTAGGAATGAATCTCGCGCCGGGCCAGATCGGTGATGACCTCCTCGTGGGTTGGTCCCAGGCAGAAATCGCGTTGATGACGATCTTTGAGGCGCAACAACTCCGGCCCGTATTTTTCCCAGCGGCCCGATTCCTGCCAGAGCTCCGCCGGTTGGACCACCGGCATCAGCACTTCCTGGGCTCCGCTGCGGTCCATTTCTTCGCGGACCACCCGCTCGACCCTGCGCAACACCCGCAAACCCAAGGGCATCCAGGTATAGAGCCCCGAAGCCAGGCGGCGGATAAAACCCCCGCGCAGCAGCAGTTGATGGCTGACAAGTTCAGCCTCGGCAGGAGTTTCCTTGAGGGTGGGGATGAAAATCTGGCTGGCGCGCATAAAAGTCTCGAAGGTAAAGGTAGCGCACAGTGTAAGAAAGGGGCTGGCACAAAGGAAGAGGGAATGATCAACAACCCAAGTGTTCGAATGTACAAAAAGCGACAATCTTACGGCTTGCCTGTCTGGATGCAGACATCAGCCTGGAAGATGTTTACGCCGATCTGAAGTGAATGTCCTGAGACCAACCGGGGTGCCCTCTGTCAGAGGGTGTAATATTGCCGTCGCTTAAAGCGGTTCCGGAATCCCATTGGCTGCTTTCAGCCAGTCTTGCGCCATGCGGGAGTCAATCGCCTTGCCGGGAGGGAGATGCTGAGTCAGCCAGGCAGAAAAAGCCTCTTGAGTCTGTGCTGCAGGCGCTTCGCTCGTCGCGGAAAAAATCTGCAGGTAATCGTGGCCGTTGTCGTGTCCCAGTAGCCAGGGTTGGTTGACGATCAGGACCGGGATGCCGGCAGGAACTTTGGCAAAAAGTGCGGCAATATCTTCGGGGTAGAGCCGGATGCAGCCATGACTGACGCGCATGCCGACGCCCCAGGGCTTGTTGGTGCCGTGAATCAGATAGCCGGGCAGGGCCAGGCGCAGGGCAAATTGCCCCAGTGGGTTGTCAGGACCCGCAGGAACAACCGCCGGCAGGGGGTCGCCATTTTCTGCATGTTCTTTGCGAATGCTTTCCGGAGGCGTCCAACTGGGGTTGGCCACCTTGACGGTGATGCGGGTTTTACCCAGCGGGGTTCCCCAACCTTCACGGCCGACCCCGATGGGGTAGGTGATGACTTCCGGAGGCTGTCCTGCCTGGATCGGGGGATAATAAAACAGACGCATGGCGGCCAGGTTGATGACCATGCCCTGACGGGGAGCGTCAGGCAGGACATATTCCGTAGGCAGCACAATGCGGGTGCCTTCCCCCGGCAGCCAGGGATCAACCCCGGGGTTGGCAGCGGTAATCTGGTCGTAGCCGAGATCATATTGCCGGGCAATATCCGAGAGGGTGTCTTCATGACGGGCGGTAACACTTTGAATGGCGCCTACCATGTTGTCACCAGCAGGAGGCAGTAAATAGGTACTCGCCCGGGCTGCGGTAAAGCCGAACATCATCAGCAGGAAAAAAATGCTGGCGGTGAGTGTACTGGGCTGGCGCATGATGATTCTTTTCTGGTAGCTAGCGTATGCAGATATTCAAGCATAGTTGTCAGGCATGAACCAGGGTGCGATTAAGAATGAGGTGCAACAACTATGGTCCAATATGGCCGAAGTTGGTGGAGGAGAGGCGAAAAGTATTGATAGATCAGGTGGATTCCACTGCCGTCCCTGAAAACAAAGTGTAAACCTTGCTGTAGCGCAAGAAATGAGCCCGTTGATGGCGGGGGAACAGCTCCCCCATACCATAGGCGCCGAGCATGGGTACATCTGGATACTGCTCCCGCCAGATACTTAAATCCCGATCATCCTGACCAAAAAATCCGGCATCCCGACCGATGGAGCTGGAGATCCAGGCGAAAAGGGGCGGTTTATGATCACTCGCAGCCTGATCCAGGACGATGCGGGTATCGCGCTCGGCAATGGCCGGATCGCGCAGGCTGAGAAAAGCCCGGGCGTTATCAGCCAGGGGCCTTTCCAGCCATAACCCGCTGCGATTGAGATCGGTGGCACGGATATGCAGCCACTCGGGCGGGGCATCGGGCAAGGCGTCGGCCCGGATTTCGCCAACGAGCAGTTGTTCCAGCGGCAGGCGGCTATCTTTGCGAATACTCACGGGAATATTCTGGGCGAGCAGGGGCAGGGCCATATAGCGTTCCAGTTGCAGAAGCAGGCTGCCTTCCTGTAAATGCACCGGTAGCGGTGCGCTCAAGGTGCGTAGGCCGGCGGACCAGAGGCTCTCGGTGTTGATCCCCGAAAAGCCCAGTTCCAGGCTGTCGCGGGGGCTGGCCTGATACCAAAAACGGCCACTCCGACTGCTGAGGCTGCCAAAGCGGGGCGCTTGCTCCAGCCAGTCTCCTTGCAAATGCTCCAGGCGTCCCCAGGCCAGGGCGGCATGGTTTTTTTGCGGAGCTTGCGGAATCAATCCCAGCGGGGCGCAAAGGAGGAGCACGGCGCAGGCGTTTTCTCCAAGCGCCTGGTCTTTTTCGGTAAAAATGCCCGGAAAAGTGCCGGTAGCTATCTGCAGGCAGGAGAGTGCCCGCATCTGCTGCTGCAGCATGGCTGGGCTGATAGCCGCCAGTGTTGGGCTGAACAACAGCAAAGCGCCTGTAATGTGCTGGCCGGAGAGCTTTTCCCGGGCTTCGGCGATGGCCGATTGGAGCAGGTCTGCCGGAGACTGATGGCCGCGTGCAAAACCGCTGGCTACTTTTGCTGGACCCACAGTACCTTGTCGGGCCAGGCGCAGCAGTGGAACAGCGCGCAGCGTTCACAATGGGGCCGGCGGGCGGTGCAGGTATAGCGGCCATGCAGAATGAGTAAATGATGGGCATCCTGCAGATATTCGCCGGGAACCTTTTTGAGCAGGGCCTGTTCTACCGCCAGGGGCGTTTTTCCGGGAGCGATACCGATCCGGTTGCCGACCCGGAAAATGTGGGTATCCACCGCGATGGTGGGTTGCCCGAACTGGGTATTGAGGACTACATTCGCGGTTTTGCGCCCGACCCCGGGCAGGGCTTCCAGCGCCTTGCGCTCGGCGGGTACCTCGCCATGATGCCGGTCCAGCAGTTGTTCGGCCAGGGCATGCACATGCCGGGCTTTGGCATTAAAGAGGCCGAGACGGCGAATATGCTGCTTGATGCCTTCCTCACCCAGGGCGGCCATGCTGCGGGCATCCGGAGCGGCGGCAAACAAGGTGGCGGTACAGAGGTTGACGACTTTGTCGGTACTCTGGGCAGACAGTACAACAGCTACCAGTAGTTGAAAAGCGCTGGCATAGTGGAGTTCGGTGCGGGGTTCGGGGATGCTGGCGCGAAGCGCGGCAAAGCACTGTTTGACGTGTTTGGCATCCATAGGTTTTTTTGACCGGTCAGCAGATGAAGTAGACGCACAGCTGCTGACCGGAAGGATAATCAGACGTGACGGTAACGACCGATTTCCGGGGCTTCGGCGCGGGGATGGCTGGCAGCCACGGCATTGGCAGCAGCAATCCACTCTTCGTGATCATGTTCCAGAGCGTGCATCATGTCATGATCCAGCTTGGGCAGGATGTTGCCCTTGATGAGTTCACCCAGATCCAGCATCCGGGTAGCGACTGCATAGCCATGCAGATGGAAATCGTGACCGGCATGGGTGCCGAAATGATCGCCGGCAAACAATACGCCCTTGGCCGCCTTGAGGTCAGGATCATTCATGACGTAGTCCTTAGCCCATTTGTACCATTCTTCAAAGTATTTTTCCTGGGCTTCGAGACTCCAGTTGTGGGCTTCAAAAAAGGCAAACACGGATACGCGGTTAGCTTTGCCGGAAAAGGGGAAATGACCTGACATCGTGCGACTCCTCATGCATGTGGGATAAAAGTCATCGCAGCATTGTAGCGGTTTATGGCTCTGGCGCAACGTAAAAGCTTTTTTACGGGGATAATGATCTCCAATGACCTGGTTTTCAGAACGGTATGACCATGTTTTGGGGTTTTATGTGCGTGTCAGAATCTGCTGATAAAGCCGCTGATAAGCCAGGGCCGAGTGCTCCCAGCTGAAGTTTCCGGCCATGGCCTGTTGCTGGAGCCGCTGCCAGGCCGCTGGTTGCTGGAAGAGGGCAGCGGCACGGAGTACCGCATGGTGGAGGTCGTTACTGTGGGCCATGCTGAAGACAAAGCCGTTGCGTTCATGATCCCGGGCAATATCGCCCGCATCCACCACAGTATCGGCCAACCCGCCGGTCTGGTGGACAATGGGGAGTGTTCCGTAGCGCAGGCTGTACATCTGGTTGAGGCCGCAGGGCTCAAAGCGGGAGGGCATGAGAAAGGCGTCGGCACCCGCTTCAATGCGGTGGGAAAGTCCTTCGTCAAAACCAATGTGAACAGCCAAGCGACCGGGATGGATGGCGGCCAGTTCCTGTAAACGGGCTTCGTAATGCTTTTCACCGCTGCCGAGAATGGCCACCTGCATGCCGCGCTGGAGCAGATCGGGGAGCACCTCCAGGACCATATCAATGCCTTTCTGGTCGACCAGACGGCTGATCATGCCCAGCAGAAAAACGTCGGCTTGAGCTTCCAGGCCGAGATGCTGCTGGAGTTGTGCCTTGCATTGACTTTTGCCAACCAGATTCCGGGCATGATAATGGGCCGGCAGATAAGGATCAGCGCGAGGGTTCCAGTGCACTTCGTCCACTCCGTTGAGAATGCCGCTGAGTTGCCCCGCGCGTTGCTGAAGCAGTCCTTGCAGTCCCATGCCGAAAGCATCGGTCTGGATTTCCTGCGCATAGGTCGGGCTGACCGTACTGAGCCGGTCGCTATACACCAGGCCGGTTTTCATGAAGGAAAATGCTCCGTATAATTCCGTACCCTGCCAGTGAAAATCAGCGCCGGGCAGATGCAGCTCAGTCATGATGGCCGGGTCGAAACGTCCTTGATAGGCGAGATTATGGATCGTGAACAGGGTCGCGGGCCGGGTATTACCCACCCGGGTTTCCAGTTCCAGCAGATAGGGGATCAACCCGGTTTGCCAGTCATGCACATGGACCAGATCAGGGCGCCAGTCCAGACCCGCTACCCGTCCCTGGGCCAGTTCCACCGCTACCCGGTTGAGCAGGGCGAAGCGCCGGGGGTTGTCAGGCCAGTCCTGGCCCAGGGCATTCTGGTAGAGGCCGCCCCCCCGCTCGTAATAGGCGGGATAGCGCAGGAAATAGACCTGGGGGCGGTTTGTCGTTATCCAGATTTCCGCCGCTTCGTGAGTGTAAGGCACATTCACTGAGCAGATCCGGTGCATTTCGTTCAGATCCGGGCGACCGTACCAGGGTACCAGCACCCGGATGTCGTCACCCAGTTGCTGCAAGGCCAGGGGTAAAGCCCCTCCCACATCCGCCAGACCGCCAGTTTTGGAGTAGGGCACCATTTCCGAGAGGACAAAGAGGACTTGTAACATTTTGGGTTCTTCAGTGAGTGACTTGTTGCTAACATATCACAAAACACTTTTTGAATGATGGCCTCAGGTCGCCTATGATCGGGCAAGATATAAATCCGCAGCGGAGGAGTGGTTGGTATGGAATGGTGCGAACGCTTTAAGGAATATCGGGATCGGGAACGCTGCGTGGTGTATTTCCCCAATTTGCACGAAGGGGAAGATGCAGAAGCCTATGGCATTTTTCTGAATCTGATGCGGGTGAAAATGGGGATCATGATTCTCGCCCCCGATCGGGAAGAACGCTTCGAGCCGGTCTATCGGGATGCGCTCAAATATCATCTTCAGACCATTCGTCACAGCCGCCTGTTTACCAGTTATGTGCCCTTGAAGACCCGGGTATATTTTGTGGAAACGGCTGAAGTACGGGACGCTTTTTATCCCTGCGCGGATTTTTGTGTGCCCGGTGGCACCCTGGTTGCAGGTCCGGTAGATCTGGCCCGGCCCATCGCCGATGGCTGTCCGCTGATTCTCGGCCCGAAAATGCCCGATAATGCTCTGCGCCAGGGGCTGCTGGCAGCCGGCGCCGCCGTCTGGGCACAGGACAACAACCAGCTGATCGATCTGGCCAAGGCCTGGCTGGCTGACCCTGCTGCGGCAAAAGCTGCTGCCGAAAAAGCCCGGGAGTGGTGGGCGCAGCATGGGTCATGAAATTTCAGGAAGGCTGTCTGCTCATCATGCTAGTGAAGACGCCATTTTATTTCGCTGGACCAACTGATCATCCACAAAAATACGAGTTGAAAGACGAGCCGAGCGTTGAGTATCCAGGGAGCTATATCTGGATATCTTGATGTATGCATTGACATATAAACATTGGCCGGGATGATGTGGTGGCTTTCATCAAGGAGGGTCATGATCAGCGCATTCATCAATAACTATTAAAAAGCCCCGGTCCACAAGTAGGCCGGGGCTTTTATGCAGCCAGAATAAGGGAATGCTTAGCTGGCTTTCAGGGACTTCATGAAAATCGTCGCAAAACGGATGAAGAACTTGAGCAGGTACTGGGTATCCTTGGCGAAGACAATTTTCATCAGGCCAAAAATACCGCCGCCCTTGTTGGCTTCGTTCTGCATTTCGGTTTTGGTCAGCTCCAGGGCCCTGACGGCCTTGTCCACGCCACCGGCAAATACGGCGTCTGAAGGGATCATGGGGACAACCTTGCTCATGACCATATTGATTTTGCCCACCAGGCCGGCCTTCTGCAGGTTGCCTACCAGGGCAAACACATCCGGCAGCATATCGATCAGATGGGCATCATGAAGACCCTGAACAATGTCTTTGATGCGATGGTTGATGCTTTCCGCATCCCCCTTGAGGGCTTTGCTGCCAATCTGGGCAATTTCCATCCAGACCAGGGCGCCCTGACTGATGGTGCTGCCAATGTGCTGAATGGTGCCGTCATGCCACAATTCGGCGATGAAGTCGGCGCCGGTGCCAAAGGCGATATTGAGATCGCCGCGCGGGGTGAGGATATCTTCGAGGCGGATGCCCTTGGCTTCCAGAGCCTTGGCGGCAGACTGCAAAGAGCCGCCGACGGTTTCAGCCATTTTCAGGAGACCACCCACACGATCGGCTAGGCTGTCTGCATCTCCCTGGGCCAGATTTTTGGCGCGCATGGCAATTTTCAGCCACTTTTCAGCTTCTTCGGCCAGATCATCCAGTTTGTCGGGGAGATCGATATCGTTGATGATGCCCTTTACCGCGCCGATACCATCCTTGCCCGCCTGCACAAAGAAGCCGGCGCTGGCAGCGTAACCGGCCAGATGCTCGACCTGATCCAAAAGTCCTTCAACGCGGGTGACCATATCTACGGAGCCATCCCCCTGGGTAAGGTTCTTGACGCGCATGGCGACCTGCATCCAGCGATTACCGCCGGAACCGATGCTGGCCAGGGCGTTGCCCATATTGGCGCTTTCCAAAACTTCCGGCATGGTGTCACGCAGGGTGCCGATAGCAATATTCATCTGCCCACCGAGAATCTCGGCCATGTCGAGCATGCCGCTCAGGCGAGTTTGCAGATCGGGGGCATCGCCCTGAATGAGACGCTGGGCGCGTTTGGCCATCTGGATCCACTGATCGGCCATTTCCTGAATTTCGTCGAGGCGGTCAGGCAAATCCAGTTGCCCCACCATGTTGCCGACTACGCCCACGCCCTGCTTGGCGCTTTCCACCCAGTACTGAATGGTGGCCGTGCTGCTGTGGATTTTCTGCACCATTTCTTCGGGGTTCTCGCCGATGATCGGGCATTTCAGTTCGGCACTGAGGGCGGCCACCGAGGCGAAAAATCCCGAGCGCTGCAGATTGCCAAGCAGTTGCAGGACTTCTTTCAGGGTTTTGTCGAGTTCGGCTTTCTGGGCGTCGTTGATGAGGGCGCGGAGACGGTCCAGGGGCTCTTCATCAGAGTTGCCCTTGACGAAAGATTGCAGGGATTCGGAAATGCCCTGGAGTTTTTCCATGTAGGGCTGCATGGTTTCCATCAGTTTGTCGGTGTCGATAGCCTGGGGGAGTTCATTGAGAACATCGCGGAGCATCTGCAGCATATCCTGGACCTGCAGGGCGGCATCGCCGACTTTTCCGAGCCCTTCCCACTGGCGTTCATTGAGACTTACTACTGCTGCTGGTACTGTATTCGCGTTGGCCATGATGCGCTGATCTCCCGCTGAAATAATGCTGCGATAAGTGCTTTTAATGTAAACAAAGCAGGCTTTGTTTAAGACTTGCCTTATTTACCACAAAAAACGGTTCTTTCCTACCCACGACAATGGGTCCTATGATCGTCAACCAGACATTGGCAGGCTAATTATTATGCTTTATGGCAGTAAACGAGAAACATATCGGCAAGTCTTTCTCGACAGTTGGCGGGCTTTTCGCGCTGGCCGACCGCTGGAGGGGGTGCAGACCCGCATTGTCGAGATCATCCTCGAACATCCGGAATATCAGGCCTTGCTCGAAGATGCCGAGCGCGGCCTGGAGCGGGATTTCCCCCCGGAGCAGGGTCAGAGTAACCCCTTCCTGCACATGTCCCTGCATCTGGGGCTGGCGGAAATGTTGGCAATGCAGCAGCCACAGGGTATCGTGCCCCTTTACGCCCTGGCCTGTGAAAAACGCGGTAAAGTCGATGCCGAGCATTTGTTTGTCGATTGCCTCGGTGAAATGATGTGGCAGGCGCAGCGGCAGGGAGCATCACCGGATATGGCTGCCATGCTCGCCTGTGTACGGCGCGGGCTTGGTTTGCCTGATCTGGCAGAGTGATTATTACTGAGCGTGCTCTAATGGGCATGGTGGAGAAAAATTCATGGTAAAACAAGCGACGACAGGTGCGGAAAATATTCACTGGCACTTACAGGATCTGTACACAGGAATGGACGATCCTCAGATCGAAGCAGACATGCGCTGGGCCAATACTGAAGCAGAAAATTTTGCCCGCCAGTATCGCCCGGGTCTGGACGATCTGGATGCTGCTGAATTGGCCGTTGCCATGCAGAAACTGGAGGCCATTCGTCAGCGGCTTGGTCGGGTGGGGGCTTTTCGGTATTTGAGTTACGTGACCCATGCCGATCAGCCCGGCTATGGTGCCGCCTTGCAGGCTTATGAAGAAGCCGCCACAAGCATCAACAATCAATTGATATTTTTTGATATTGCCTGGAATGCCGTGGATGATGCCCGAGCGGAAACATGGCTACAGGACCCGGCGTTGGCGCACTGGGCGCATTTGCTGCGTAACTGGCGGATGTACCGGAATCATCTGCGCAGTGAAAGTGAAGAGCAGATTCTTTCGGAAAAACGGGTTACCGGCAGGGCGCTCTGGGAGCGCCTCTTTGATGAAACCCTGACGGAAATGCGCTTCCAGTTGCGGGGCAAGGCCATGACCGAGCAGGAGGTCCTGACCTTGCTTTCCAATCCCGACCGGTCACTGCGCCATGACGCGGCGGAGTCCTTGAGTGTCGGGCTGGAAAGCCGTCTGCATACCCTGACCACCTGCTTCAATGCGATTCTGGCCGACAAAGCTCTGGATGACCGGCTGCGGGCTTATCCCCACTGGCTGAGCGAGCGGAATCTCAGCAATGAGATTTCCGACAACATGGTGGAGGCCCTGGAAGCGGCGGTAGTCTCCCGCTATTCCCTGGTAGCCCGTTATTATCGGCTCAAGGCCAAATTGCTGCGAGTGTCGCCCTTGATGGACTATGACCGCTACGCACCGATTTCCAGCGAAGCGCGGCGCTATGACTGGGGGGAATGTCAGCGCATTGTGCTGGCGGCAGTGCATGATTTTTCTCCCGAGTTGGGCGCCATCGGTCAGCGCTTTTTTGCTGAGCACTGGATTGATGCGGCACTTGCTCCCGGCAAGCGCGGCGGGGCTTTTGCCCATCCGGTCACCCCCGACGTGCATCCTTACCTGATGGTGAACTATACCGGTACGGTGCGCGATGTGATGACCGTTGCCCACGAGCTAGGGCATGGTATCCACCAGTATCTGGCCCGGGAGCAGGGCTATCTGAATGCCGATACCCCCCTTACCACAGCGGAAACGGCTTCGGTGTTCGGGGAAATGCTGACTTTTGAGCGGCTGATGCGCGAGGAGCAGGATCCGCAGCAACGCCTGACCCTGCTCTGCGGCAAAATCGAAGATACTTTCGCCACCATATTCCGGCAGATGGCCATGCACCGCTTCGAAGTAGTGATGCATCAGGCCCGGCGTACGGAAGGGGAATTGAGCAAGGAACGTCTGGCCGAATTGTGGATGCAAACCCAGACTGAGCAGTTTGCCGATAGTATCCAGTTCAGCCCCGGATACCGCTGGTGGTGGAGTTATATTCCCCATTTCATCGGTTCCCCGGGGTATGTGTATGCCTATGCTTTCGGGGAGTTGCTGACCCTGGCGCTGATTCAGCGCTATCGGGATAATCCCGCCGGTTTCGTGCCAGGTTACATTGCCATGCTCAAGCTGGGAGGCAGCAAGGCGCCCGCCGAGGTTGTCGCGGAAACCGGGGTCGATCTGGGCAGTCCGCAATTGTGGTCACAGGCCCTGGATTATCTGGCCAGTCTGGTGGATGAGGCGGAAACCCTGGCTGGAGCACGCTGAGTGATGCGTCAGGAAAAAGACAGCATGGGTCTGGTGGAGGTGGCAGATACGGTGCTGTGGGGCGCACAAACCCAGCGCTCTCTACAGTATTTTGCCATTGGTAGTGAACAGATGCCGCTGGCGCTGATGCATGCTCTGGTCCGCATCAAGCGCGCCGCTGCCCGGGTCAACAGTGAACTGGGTCTTTTGTCCGATGATCTCGCCCGGCACATCGAGGCCGCCGCCAGCGAAATGCTCGATGGCCGCTGGGATGATCAATTCCCTTTGCACGTCTGGCAGACTGGCAGCGGTACCCAGAGCAACATGAACGTGAATGAAGTCATCGCCAATCGTGCCAATGAATTGGTCGGTCAGCCCCGGGGCAGCAAATCACCGGTGCATCCCAATGACCATGTGAATCTCGGACAGTCATCCAATGACACTTTCCCGGCGGCCATGCATATGGCGGCGGCCCTGGCGGTGCATCAGCAGTTGTTGCCGGCACTGGTAGATATGGAAGAGCGGCTGGCCGAAAAAAGTCGGGCTTTCGCCGCCATCATCAAGGTGGGGCGCACCCATCTGATGGATGCCGTTCCCCTGACCCTGGGGCAGGAGTTTTCCGGCTATCAAGCCCAGGTGCAGATGGGTATTCAGGGGCTGGAGCAGGCATTGCCGGCGCTCTATGGCCTGGCTCTGGGGGCTACCGCCGTAGGTACCGGCCTGAACTGTCATCCTGACTTTGCGCAACGGGTTTGCGCCCGACTGCACGCTGAGCTGGGCTTGCCCTTTCATCCGGCGGGCAATTTTTTTGCGGCCCTGGCTGGTCATGAAGCCCTCCAGCAATTGAGCAGCAGTCTGCGCCTGACCGCCATGTCCTTGCTGAAAATAGCCAATGATATTCGCTGGATGGCTTCTGGTCCCCGGGCTGGCCTGGGAGAGTTGCGACTTCCTGAAAATGAGCCGGGTTCTTCCATCATGCCCGGCAAGGTCAACCCGACCCAGGCCGAGGCGCTGACCATGGTTTGCGTCCAGGTTTTTGGCAATGATGCGGCCATTGCCTTTGCCGCATCCCAGGGCAATTTTGAGCTGAATGTTTACAAGCCGCTGATTATATATAATGTGTTGCAATCTGTTCAGTTGCTGGCAGATGCGGCCCGCTCATTCACTGAACATTGTCTGCAGGGCCTGGAGCCAGTGGCAGAGCGTCTGCAAGAAAACATGGAGAAATCCCTGATGCTGGTAACTTCCCTGACCCCGGTGATCGGTTACGAGCGGGCGGCGGCGGTCGCTCAGCACGCCCATCGGGCCCGCTGTACCCTACGCGAGGCGGCCATCCATTTGGGCTATCTGAGTGGCGAGGCTTTTGATGCCCAGATGCGTCCGGAGGATATGCTTTAGGCTCGGGGCTTTATGCTCAAGCCGAGCTTGCTGTGCCTTGATCCCGGCCACTGCCGGTTTGAAATGGGCAGCAGCCATTCGTCCAATGGCTATGGGCGGAGCGTTCTGGAGGCTGATCCTCGGATCATGTTATCCTTTGGTCCGGCTCATCCTTTCCGGACACCGCCTTGGACTCTGCCCCCGCCCCTTGGGGCCAATAAAACTTTCATGCCATGCAAGAGGATGTAGAACATGATCCTGATTCTAGAAGCAGATCTGGCGGAACAGTCCCCGGTTTTTCAACAGTTGCTGACCCGCCTCAAGGCCCTTCCCGATATCCAGTTCCGGATTCACCAGGAGCAGGGGACGGAACAGTTGTTGAGCGAAATTTATCTGATTGGTCATACCAAGCAGCTGCGGGTGGAAGACATGGAAGCCTTGCCGGGGGTGAAGCAGGCCATCCGGGTTTCCCGCGAGTACCGCATGCTCGGCCGGCATTCCGGCGACCAGAGAGCGCAGGGTTTTGATTATAATGGCGTGCATTTTGGTCAGGATAATCTCAATGTCTTTGCGGGACTTTGCGCGGTGGACACCCGCGAGCATGTCGAGCAGATGATGAAAGCTCTCCAGGACAATGGCCAGGTCTGTACGCGGATGGGCGCCTACAAGCCGCGCACCAGTCCCTATGCCTTCCAGGGCCACGGCAAAGCCTGTCTGCCTTATGTGTTTGAGCTGGCGGGCAAGTATGGTATGCGCGTGATCGCCATGGAAATTCTCCATGAATCCCACATGGATGAAATTCGTGAAGCCCTGGAAAAAACTGGACACCCGACCGGGGTGATGCTGCAGATAGGCACCCGTAACACCCAGAATTTTGAGCTACTCAAGGCGGTAGGCCGGCAGACCGAGTTTCCGGTGCTGCTCAAACGCGGTTTTGGCATTACCCTTGAAGAATCCCTCAATGCCGCCGAATATCTGGCTTCCGAGGGCAATACCAAGGTAGTGTTCGGGCTGCGTGGCATGAAAAGCAATCTGGGCGACCCGCACCGCAATTTCGTGGATTTTGCTCAGGTACCGACAGTCAAGCGTCTCACCCGGATGCCGGTCTGCATTGATCCTTCCCACTCGGTGGGCAGCCGCGACGCAGGGCCTGACGGGATTCCGGAAGTTTTCCAGGTGACGGCCGAGGGCGTCGTGGCCGGTGCCAACATGATTCTGGTGGATTTCCATCCTGATCCAGCCACCGCCCTGGTGGATGGTCCCCAGGCCTTGCTGCTCAAGGAACTCCCCTGGTTTCTGGAAGATGTCCGCCTGGCCCGGGAAACCTACGAAGAACGGGTGCTGCTGGCCGCCGCCCAAGGGGTTGGGGAGTGAGGGTAGGATAAGCCTACCGCCGCATCCAATCCTCAACCCGCAAACCGGGAACACGCGCAAACTCACGCAGATTGTTGGTCACTACGATCAAACCGGTACTGCGGGCATGCCCGGCAATCATCTGGTCATAGGGTCCGATGGGTTGTCCCATTCTCGCCAGCTCAGCGCGCAACTGTCCAGTATGTCTGGCCGCTTCAATTCCATAATCGAGGACTTCCAGCCGCGCGGCAAATCCTTCAATTTCTCTCAGGTTGCGCTCAGCTGCTTGGGATTTTTCCGCGCCATACAGCAACTCCATCAGCGTAATGGTGCTGATGGCCATTTGACCGTAATGGTGCTGGAATTGTCGCTGAATTTCTGGTGGCTTGCGTTTGATTGCGTATTCTGGCCCATCGTGGGCAGTCATTCTGAATGATCGTGGGCGGTGATTCTGGGCGATGGTGGGCAATGATTCTGGCGGATCGTGGGCAG
>NZ_JBYCKQ010000017.1:0-17573 GCF_057473465.1 Acidithiobacillus sp. TH-A117 | reverse complement strand
CAGCGACCACCGTCAACAGTCAGTAACGGATCCCGGATCCGAAGGAGAGAAAGCAAATGAAACGTGGACATCAGGAACTCATCGTCGGCCTGGATATCGGTACCTCCAAAGTCGCCTGTATTGTCGCCCAGTCTAAAGGTGGTCGTGAAGCAGAAATCATCGGCGTCGGTCAGCACCCCTCCCGGGGTTTGAAAAAAGGGGTGGTGGTGGATATTGAATCCACCGTGCAGGCCATTACCCGTGCAGTCCAGGAAGCAGAACTCATGGCCGGCGTCCAGATTCACGGTGCCGTGGTCGGCATTGCCGGTGGTCACATTCGCGGTTACAACAGCCACGGCATCGTCGCCATCAAGAACAAGGAAGTCAGCAATGAGGATGTGGGCCGGGTCATGGACGCCGCCCGCGCTATCGTGATTCCTCAGGACCAGAATGTCATTCACATCCTCCCCCAGGAATTCATGATTGACAGCCAGGAAGGGGTTCGCGAACCGGTCGGGATGTCCGGTGTTCGTCTGGAAGCCCGGGTGCACATCGTCACCGGTGCGGTCAGTGCGGCCCAGAATATTGCCAAATGTGTGGAACGCTGCGGCTTGCAGGTCCAGGATCTGGTTCTCGAACAACTGGCCTCCGCCGATGCCGTTTTGACCTCCGACGAAAAAGAACTCGGAGTTTGTCTGGTGGATATTGGCGGTGGTACCACCGACATCGCCATTTTCCGCGATGGTGCCGTCCGCCATACGGCGGTGATTCCCATTGCCGGGGACCAGGTCACCAATGACATCGCTCTCGGCCTGCGTACCCCGCCGGTGGAAGCCGAACAGATCAAGAAGCTCTATGGCTGCGCCCTCGGCGACCTGATCGAGCAGGATGACGAAATTGCCGTGCCCAGCGTCGGTACCCGCCCACCCCGCACCATTTCCCGGCGGATTCTCGGCGACATCATCGAACCCCGCATCAAGGAACTGTTTGAACTGATCCAGGCCGAACTGCGGCGCACCGGCTATGAAGAAATGATCGCTGCCGGGGTGGTCATCACCGGCGGCTCCAGCCGTCTGGAAGGCATTGCCGAGCTGGCCGAAGAAATCCTCCATCTGCCCGTCCGGGTCGGCGAACCCATGCATTTGCCGGGCATGGAAAATGTGGTCCGGGTACCGGGTCACGCCACCGGCGTCGGCCTGGTCATGTATGGACTGCATAATCAGCCGGCCGGACAGGGCGAGGCAGCCGTTGCCGTCCAGCCCAAGGCCGCTTATGAAGATCACAGCCAAACCGGCATGGACACCAGTTTTGGCGGTGTTTTCCGGAAAATGCGCAACTGGGTCCAGACCAGTTTCGGTTGATCGCTTTCTCACCAGAACCCCATTGAACCAATCAGGAGAAATATCATGTTTGAATTGAACGAATGCGAACAGGACGGCGCCGTCATCAAGGTCATCGGCGTCGGTGGCGGTGGCGGTAACGCCATCAACAACATGTGTGGTGCCGGGCTGGAAGGGGTGGAATTCATCACTGCCAATACCGATGCCCAGGCGCTGCGCAACTCCCTGGCCAGCCGCACCATTCAGCTCGGCGCCCAGATTACCCGTGGCCTGGGTGCTGGAGCCGATCCGGAAGTGGGGCGCAAGGCCGCGGAAGAAGGTCGCGACGACATTCGTGCCGCCCTCGAAAAAGCCGATATGGTGTTCATCACCACCGGCATGGGTGGTGGAACCGGTACCGGTGCCGCCCCCGTCGTCGCGGCCATTGCCCGGGACATGGGCATTCTGACGGTCGGCGTGGTCACCAAGCCGTTTAACTTTGAAGGCAAAAAACGTCAGCAATACGCCCTTTCCGGCATTGATGAACTGTCCCAGCATGTAGACTCTCTGGTCATTATCCCCAACGAAAAACTGCTGGCCGTGCTCGGCACCGCCATCAGCCTCAAGGATGCTTATCAGGCTGCCGACAACATTCTGCTGGGTGCGGTCCAGGGCATCTCCGAACTGGTTACGCGTCCGGGTCTGATGAACCTGGATTTTGCCGATGTGCGCACCGTCATGTCCGGCATGGGCCTGGCCATGATGGGTGCGGCCAGTGGCAAGGGCGAAAACCGCGCCCGGGATGCCGCCACCCGCGCCGCCTCCAGCCCGCTTCTGGACGACATCAACCTGTCCGGCGCCCGGGGTATTCTCGTCAACATTACGGCAGGTATGGATCTGACCTTGGGTGAATTCCAGGAAGTCGGTGAGCTGATTCGCGGCTATGCGGCAGATGACGCCAATGTGAAGGTGGGTACGGTGCTGGACCCCGATCTCGACGGCGAACTGCGGGTTACTGTGGTGGCTACCGGCTTGCAGCGTGAGCCGGTCCGTCTGGCCGTGGAGAATATCCGGGGACGTGCCAGCAACCCTGCCAGTCCCAGCACTCCTTCCGACTGGCGCAATCTGGATATCCCCGTGGGGATGCGTCACGGCGAACGCGCTGCACCTGCCAGTGCCAACACCCGCAGTAGCGGCGGCGCACCGGACTTTTCCGATCTGGATATTCCGGCTTTCCTGCGCCGTCAGGCGGACTGAAGCAACACCGGGTCAGCGCAGTAACGGCGCCTGACCCGGCCGACAGCGTTCCTGACTCGGCCGTGGCCCCTTGGCTGCGGCCGTTCTTACCAGTTCATCTTCGTCCTGGAGCAGAACTGCACGCTGCTGTTCAGTCAACAAGGGATTACGGGCAATGGCATAACGCACGTTGGGATCGCGATCGGCACAAAAAACCGCCACCTGTTCCGCAGACAAATCCGGTCTTTTGGCAATACACAGACGAATGACGTAGTCACCGTCCCGGGCCAGAACATCCACCTCAGCAGACCGTAAATCTGCCCTTCGGGCAAAATAACAGCGGGTTTGCACCCACTGTTCGCACAACAAAAAGGGGCGGTAATCGTCGGGCAAGTCCGGACTCAGCGCCCATTTCAGGCGTTCTTCCAGAGACATACCCCGCCACAGCGTTTCCACAGGCGCCACTCAATTTTCCCGGACAATCATCAGGGTCCCCTCAACACGGCGACCACAAAATCTCCTTCAATTCCAAGCCGCCCTTATCCGGCAGCCAGATGTCCAGAAGGATCCCGCTCGGCGCTGGACATGGCCTTGCGATAACGGCTGAGGTCCTTAGCACTCTGGATAGGTACTTCCAGCAGGGTGGAAAGATTACGCAAAATGCCGTTGACGACCTTGCCTTCCCAAATGGCATCAAAATGAATCTGGGTATCCAGCCATTGCTCCAGCCAGCCGGGATCGGGTAGATGACTTTGCACACTATCCTCGGGGTACATATTTTTATTCACATGCAAATTGGTCGGATGCAGTGCCTTGGCGGTCTTGGTGTTCGCCATCAATACGCCGATTTTGGCAAAAGCCAGACGTGCCGAGTCCCCCAGACGCTCAATCGCCCGCCGCATATATTTCAGATAAATGCCGGCGTGCCGCGCCTCATCCTTGGAGAGCACTTCATAAATGGAACGGATAACCGGCTCGCTATGCCACTGGGCCGCGCACTTGTACCAATGGGTCAAGCGGATTTCCCCGCAAAAATGCAGCATCAGGGTTTCCATGGCCGGGGCCGGATCGAATTCAAAGCGCACATTGTGCAGCTCTTCCTCGGTCGGCAGATATTCCGGGGCAAAGCGTCGCAAATACTCCATGAGCACCAAGGCGTGCTTCTGTTCTTCATAAAACCAGATGGACATGAATGCCGAAAAATCCGAGTCATCCCGGTTATCACGCAGGAACATTTCCGTGGCCGGCAAAGCTGACCATTCGGTCACGGCATTCATCTTGATCGTACGGAGCTGCTCTTCACTCACCAGGCTCCGATCAAACTGATCCCAGGGAATATCTGTCGCCATATTCCAACGCGCGGCCTCCAGGGATTTAAACAATTCAGGGTATAACATGGCCAAGCCACCTCTCTCCGGCGTCGACAATCATCAGGTTTCCGGCAAATTGTCCGGTATGCCTTCATTGCCCATAAAGCATAACTACTGAGTATATGGGGGCATTCTACGGCAAATCAACGTGCGGGGCGATGCCTGAAGGGCAAACTGTAGCGGCAACGCCACAGTACGACCTAGATTTATCTGCGCATTTGCGGCAGACTTTAGCTTATTCTTGATGTTACGCGGAAGCCATGGCTGTCTCTACCCCTCATATACTGGTACTGCACGGACCGAACCTGAACCTGCTGGGTCAGCGTGAACCGGGACACTATGGTCGCAGCACCCTGGCGGAAATTGACGCCCAACTGACTGCCATGGCCAGCAACTGGGGCTGGATCCTCAACAGCCTGCAAAGCAATGCCGAACATCAACTGATAGACGCCGTACAGCTTGCCCCTACCCAGGGAGTCAGCCATATCATCATCAATCCCGCCGCGTTCACCCATACCAGTGTCGCCCTGCGCGATGCTCTAAGTGCCGTGGCCATTCCGTTCATTGAAGTGCATTTGTCCAACATTCACGCGCGGGAAGCTTTCCGCCGGCATTCCTACTTTTCCGATATTGCCCGGGGGGTCATAGCGGGACTAGGAGCCGACGGTTATTTCCTCGCTCTGGAAGCCATTTACCGGCGTGTTTCACGCCCTGACTGAACCCCTCATTAAGGAAAAGCATGGATATCCAATTCATTCGTCGCCTAGCCGAACTACTCGAAAAAAGCGCCATTGACGAAATTGAAGTTGTTGAAGGTGAAAGCAAGGTCCGCATTACTCGACATGCAGCTCCCATCGTGCCGCAAAATGTGACCTATCACGCCCAGCCCGCGCCGCTGCCGGCAATGGCCCCGGAAAGCATCCAAGCCCCTGCTGCGGCGCCCGTAGCTGCTCCCGCTGCCGAAAGCGCACCTCAAGGTTATATGATCAAGTCACCCATGGTCGGCACTTTCTATCGGGCCTCTTCCCCCGAAGCCGCGCCTTTTGTCGAAGAAGGCAGCATCGTCAAGGCCGGACAAACCCTCTGCATTATCGAAGCCATGAAATTACTGAATGAAATTGAAGCCGATGTTTCCGGCAAAATCATCAAGGTGCTGGCCAGTAACGGACAGCCCGTAGAGTACGGCGAACCCCTCTTCATCATTGCCCCAGAGGATTGAAATGTTTGAGAAGATCCTCATTGCCAACCGGGGCGAAATCGCTCTGCGCATTCAACGTGCCTGTCGTGAACTGGGTATCCGGACGGTAGCCGTCCATTCCGAACCTGATCGTGACCTGATGCATGTCAAGCTGGCCGACGAGTCCGTCTGCATCGGACCCGCCCCCAGCGATCAAAGTTATTTGAATGTGCCGGCGGTGATTGCCGCCGCTGAAGTGACCGACGCCGAAGCCATCCATCCCGGCTATGGTTTTTTGTCGGAAAACGCCGATTTTGCGGAACGAGTGGAAAACAGTGGTTTTGCTTTCATTGGTCCCCGTGCCGAAACCATTCGCCTGATGGGGGACAAAATTGCGGCCAAAACCGCCATGAAAAAAGCCGGAGTGCCCTGCGTTCCCGGATCGGACGGCCCCCTGCCAGACGACAACGAAGCCCTCAAAAAACTCGCGAAGGACATTGGTTATCCGGTTATTCTCAAAGCCGCCGGTGGCGGTGGCGGACGCGGCATGCGGGTCGTCCATACCGAGGCGCACCTGATCAATGCCGCCAACCTGACCCGGGCGGAAGCCGGCAAGGCTTTTGGTAATCCGACCCTGTACATGGAAAAATTTCTGGAAACCCCCCGTCATATTGAATTTCAGGTGCTCTGCGATGCCCACGGCCATTGCGTCCACCTCGGGGAGCGGGACTGTTCCGTTCAACGGCGTCACCAGAAAGTCATTGAAGAAGCCCCAGCACCCGGCATCAGCGCCAAACAACGCGCCGAAATTGGTGCAGCAGTCGTCAAGGCCTGTACCGATATGGGTTATCGCGGTGCCGGAACCATTGAATTTCTCTACGATCCTGCCAGCCAGACCTTCTATTTCATCGAAATGAATACCCGGGTGCAGGTAGAGCATCCCGTTACAGAAATGATTACCGGAATAGATATTGTCAAAGCCCAGATACTCATTGCTGCAGGTAAGCCTCTCCAGGTCCGGCAGGAAGACATTCATCTGCGGGGACATGCCATCGAGTGTCGCATCAATGCCGAGGATCCTGAACGCTTCACCCCTTCTCCCGGACAAATCACGGCCTGGCACCCGCCCGGCGGCCCCGGTATCCGGGTGGACAGCCATATTTATGCCGGTTATCGGGTACCCCCCTATTATGATTCGATGATTGGCAAAATCATTGCCCACGGCAATGACCGGGAGGAGGCCCAGCAGCGCATGCGCAGCGCCCTGCGGGAAACCAGCATCGAGGGCATCCAGACCAACATCCTGCTGCATCGTCGCATTCTCGAAGAAGCCCAATATGCCGCTGGTGAGATCAACATCCACTATCTGGAGGCGTTGCTCTCCCTATGAATGTCGCCTGGTGGCAATTGGACCTGCAGGTACCGGCGGAAGCTGCGGCCGCTGTGGAAGCACAGCTATTGGAAGCGGGTGCTGACGCCATCACCTTTCTGGAACAGGATGCCAGCGAAGCCCTGTTCGTGGCGGGAGAACTCTGGCAAAACAGTCATTGTCAGGCCCTTTTTGCCGCTGATGTCCATGCTGAGGCTGATTTGCGCGCCCTGATTGAGCGTGCCGCCTGGCAACATTATGGGGCTTCTCTTCAGGCTGTGGCAGATCAGGATTGGATATCCAGCACCCAGGCACAATTTCCGGCCCGCCAGTTCGGAAAACTCTGGGTTGTCCCCAGTTGGGATCGCGCTCCCGAGGGCGCGCCTTACGAATTACATCTTGATCCCGGACAAGCCTTCGGTACCGGTGCCCATCCCACCACTTCGCGCTGTCTGCATTTTCTGGAAAGCCACATTCGTGGCGGAGAATGCGTCATCGATTATGGCTGCGGTTCCGGCATTCTGGCCATTGCTGCCCTGCTTTTGGGCGCAAAAATCGCTTATGGTGTCGACACCGACCCGCAGGCCCTGAAGGTAGCCATGGTCAATGCCGAACGCAATGGCGTCATAGAGCAGTTCCAACTATCGCTGCCTGAGCAAAACCCACTGCCTCAGGCGGATATTCTGGTCGCCAATATTCTGGCCGGCCCCCTGCTGCAACTTGCGGCCACTCTTGCAGCCCTGACCAAACCCGGAGGCTGGATTGCGCTCTCGGGTATTCTCCACAGCCAGGAAGCTGGCATTCAGGAAGCCTACGCACCCTATTTCAATTTCGCCATGCCGCAACATGAAGAAGACTGGTCGCTACTCTATGGCCAGCGTAAATCCGGAGACTGAGAACATGGAAATAACCTGCCCCCGTTGTGAGTCCACCTTCAGCGTTGATCCCAAAGCCCTGCATAATCATCACTATCAGGTCAAATGCAGTGTCTGTCAGCAGATATTTCAGGTGGATATGGACAGCGAGACCAGCACGGCGGGTCTTCATCTAGGCCAGCGACTGGGGCGCTATTTGCTCCTGCTCATCATTTTCCTGTTGATTTTGGCCTTGATCGGACAAATTCTCTGGTCCACCGGTGTTTACAGTTATGCCGCCAACAGCGCACCTATCCGCCAGGCCATGATCCGGGGTGCTAACGCCCTGGGTACGACTATCTCCTGGCCGGGACCCAATAAGGAAATGCGTATTGTCGATAGTCATGTCACCCCCCTGGGAAACCAACGGGCCGAAATTACCGGGAAAATGGAAAATCTGGCTGGACATGTGCAGGCCTATCCGGTCATCCAGGTCACCTTGAGCAATGTCTATGGCGCCCCCATTGCCCATTTGCAATTCAAGGCGAAAGACTATCTGGAGCAGCCGGAGGCCATTTCCTCCGGGTTCCTGTCCCGGCAACCCGTCCCGTTCACCCTCAAGAGCCCCCAATTGCTTGCCGCCGCAGGTTATCAGGTCACTCTCCTGAGCCAGCCTTGAGGCCCGGACCATGAGTACAGAATTCATGACCTTGAGTGATTGCGTCATCATGATGGTGGATCGCTATGTGGAAGATCTGGATGGCGATGCTCCGCACAACCTGCACGCGCAAATCATTGAGCAGGTAGAACGTGCCCTGCTGGATCACACCATGAAGAAATGTGCCGGACAGCGCAGCACGGCGGCCCAATGGCTGGGCATCAACCGCAATACCTTACGCAAGAAGCTGCAGAATTACGGGTTGGATACCTGAATCAACTGCGGAGAAGTAGAAATCGCTGCGGGTGCGGGTGCGGGCAAAGGTGAGGCTTTCGCCGCCACCGCCGTGATCTGTTCTGGCGCAGCGCCATTCAGATAATGCTGATAAAAGGCCAACACCCGTGGCACATAAGCCTGGGTTTCCGCAAAGGGGGGAATGTGGTACCCCGCCTGGATGACTGCGTTGGAACCCGCATTATAGGCAGCGATGGCCAGTCTTAGATCACCACTGAATTTGCGCAGCAAATAGGCCAGATAAGCCGTTCCGCCGTTGATGTTTTCCGCCGGACTGAAGGCGTTGGCAACCCCAAAGCGTGCGGCTGTTGCAGGGATCAACTGCATCAGCCCGATGGCCCCCTTGGGAGAAACAGCCCCCGCATTATAGCCGGATTCGGCAGAAATAACGGCGTTCACCAAGGCCGGGCTCACCCCGTAACGGCTGGCCGCAGAGCGTACCAGGGACTGGTACTGCTGCCGAGCTACCTGATTAAAATCGGCACGGGCCACTGCCACCGGCATTTTGGGCGTACGCATCACCATATGGTATTGGCTGTTACCGGCGGGAACATTGGTCAGGTGGACGACCCCGTGGCTATCCGTATACGCATAAATATTCGCTTGGGCAACGCTGGCACACCCACACAAGAGCAGGCCCAGAAGGCTGAACGGGATTTTCACTTGACCACTCGCAGTGCAGGTTTTTCCGGCTTTTCAGGAGCTTCGGAGCCAGATCCTTCGTGGCCGACGGGATCGGTTCCCGGCGGTGGAGCAGCGGGAATTTCCGGCTCGGCAAAACCCATTCCTTCCTGGGTTTCTGCTGCATAAATAGCCGCCACCGCCGCCATCGGCACATCCACATTGCGTGCCACTCCGCCAAAGCGGGCATTGAAGCAAATCCAGTCATCGGCCATGCTGAGGTTGTGACAGGCTCGCGGCGAGATATCCAGAATCATCCGTCCATCCTTGGCATAACCACTGGGCACCGACACCCCCGGATAGGCCACCACCACCAGAATATAAGGGGTATGGCCCTGGTCGATACACCACTGGTAAATACCCTTCAACAAATAAGGCTTGGCACTTTCTGGTAACAAAACATTTTCTCCATTCACAAGCAGCACGGCAACAGTCCGATATCAATATACTATCTATTTAGCCGAAATCCAGGAGATCTCAAGGCTCAAGCATTCCCAGACCAATTACCCGGGACTGACCGCCATGACAAACAACAAAAATAATATGGCTTCAGATTTATACAAATTCTTTTCTGCAAAAAAATCCGGTAGATGTGCTTAAGACAAATAATTCTTGCCTCATTTACATTAATCTCTAAAATACAAATCACAATAACCTTTTGATCGCTCCATACCGGGGTTGATTTTTTACGTTCGGAGGAACTCATGCCGTTTGTCAGCCGTCAACAGCTTCGTTTTGTGACTTATACTTTTGCCGCCGCCAGTGCCATTGCCCTGTCGGGCTGTGCCGCCACCCAGGTTGCCCTGGAACATAAGGATCTGAGTGTACAGACGAAAATGTCCAACACCATTTTCCTGAATCCAGTTCCCCCGTCAGAGCAGACAGTGTACGTACAGTTTAAAAACACCTCTGACAAGACCCTCAATGTGGCTGCACTGGAACAGGAAATCGATGCCAATCTGACCAACCAGGGCTATCGCATCGTTCCTTACAACCAGGCCCATTACATGATGCAAATTAATATTCTGTCCGTGGGCAAAATGTCCGAAGCGGCCGCCAACAAGTCCTTGACCAATGGTTTTGGTGGTGCCGCATTTGGTGCTGCCGCCGGAGCTGTTATCGGCCAGAGCTGGACCGGGGCGGGCGCGGGTGCCCTGGTAGGGGGCGCCATTAGCTTAGTTGCGAACTCCCTGGTCAAGGATGTGACCTACGCCATGATCACCGACGTCCAAATTGCTGAACGCAGCAAACAGGCGGTCAATCAACAGACCAATTCCAGCCTGCAACAGGGCACCAGCAGTACGACCACCCAGCAGATCAGCGGCACCAATCACTGGATGTATTACCGGACCCGTATTGTCTCCACCGCCAACAAGGTCAATCTGGACTTCAAGGACGCCGTGCCCGCCTTGCAGGGTCAGTTGGTCCACAGTCTCTCTGGTATTCTCTGAGGACCAGGCCGCCCGGACCATTCCGGGCATAGTTACAAAAACGCTCCCGCCGCAAGCAGGAGCGTTTTTTTTGCCGATGCACTAATTCAGGTGGTAGCTGAGTACCCGCTCCACTTCATTTTTGGCCCCTAGAATCACCGGAACCCGCTGATGCAGGCTGTCGGGCTGGATTTCCAGAATACGCGCCGTCCCGGTGCTGGCTGCGCCCCCCGCTTGTTCAACCAGATAGGACATGGGGTTGGCCTCGTAAAGCAAACGTAGCTTACCCGGTTTTTTAGGATCCTTCTGGTCAAAGGGATACAGAAAAATGCCGCCCCGACAGAGAATACGATGGACATCTGCGACCATGGAGCCGACCCAGCGCATGTTGAAATTTTTCTGGCGCGGCCCTTCGCTGCCCTGATTCAGTTCCTCGATATAGCGCTGGACCGGTTTTTGCCAGTGCCGCTGATTACTCATGTTAATGGCATATTCCTGGGTGTCTTCGGGAATTCGCATCTGCTGGTGGGTGAGGATATACTCGCCGATGGAAGGATCCAGGGTAAAACCATTGACCCCCTGCCCGGTGCTGTATACCAGCATGTTACTGGAACCGTACAAGGCATAGCCCGCAGCCACCTGTTCCACACCCGGCTGCAGAAAATCTTTGAGACTGGCATTCTGCCCTGCCACCGGCGCACGGAGAATGCTGAAAATCGTGCCGACACTGATCCCCACATCGGTATTGCTGGAACCATCCAGCGGATCAAAAAGCAACAGATATTTGCCCCGGGGAATACTGTTGGGAATGGCATAGGGATCATCCATTTCCTCGGAGGCCATACCGGCCAGATGCCCGGTCCAGTCCATGGCATGCAAAATGGCATCATTGGAGATGATATCGAGCTTTTTCTGCACTTCGCCCTGCACATTGTCGGTACCGGCACTCCCCAGCGCTCCCACCAATGCCCCGCGATACACCTGGGCGCCAATGAACTTGCAGGAAACTGCCAGGTCATTCAAAAGTGCAGCGAAATCACCCGAAGCTTCGGAATGGCGACGCGTTTCCTCGGTAATGAATTGTGTCAGGGTAGTGCCAATATGCATGCGCAGATCCTTTAAAAGCCGTTGAATGAAGAGAATTTCTACAGAGCGCTCAGGCCCAGTTTGAAGGTGATGGTGGATTCTATCGCGCGCGCTGCCCCGTGGTCCAACCATTGCAACCATTGAATATGAAAACGGTGAATACCGCCGCTGATTTTAGGATAGCCATCGAGATGATCGGCTATTTCCAGACGGATCAAGGAAGGCGGGTGCCGTGGATCAAGGGCAGAACCATATCGTCCCTCCGGAGCCTCCACAGACGACCAGGCACAGGAGTCGCGCAACAAGGCCAGAATCAGATCCACACTGCTTTGTAACAGTTGCAGCCCTTCTACCCAGCTTCCCAGAAGAGCGCTGGCACGTTCAGGGGGCTGTTGATTCCAAAAAGCCAGCAGCGGCAAATCACAATCGGCCAGGCCACCGGCAACGCCCATACGGCCCCGCGCCAGCTGGATGATTTCCTGATGGCGCAACACTTCCCCGAAGGGCTCTCGATGCTCTCTCAGCAATTTCAGCTGCTGATCAATACGAAACTGCCAGGCGCGCAAAGGTCCCTCATCCACCTCCGGGCTCTGGGACCAGAGACTGAGGCTTTGCCCCAGTCGCTCCAGCTCCAGAATCAGGTCGAGACGCAGTTCGGGACGCGCACAAAAATCCAGCAGCTCGTTGTACGGGCGCAAGGCCTGGCGGAGATCCGCTTCATGAATACGTTGCGCCTGGGCAAAAACACTCTCCAATCGCAGCAGCAATCGGGCGCGCTCATGCAGGGGATGCTCATAAACTGCCATGCCTGTCCTTTGTTATCCATACTCGCCACCCTTCCAGGCAGCCAAGTGTGCACCATTTTCGGGCACCATGAGACAGGGTGCCACAGACAATTTTTCTAGGCAAATCCATGACCTTTATGCAGGGTCTCCCAGAAAGCCTGTACCGCCGCACGCAAACTGCTCAGGTCTTTTTCATTGCTGATTACATGATCGGCTGCGGCATTACGCTGCACTCGATCCAGCTGTGCTGCCAGCACCGCTTCTATCTGCGCGGCGGACCAGCCGGGGCGCTGCTGCAAGCGGGCAACCTGCAGCGGACGCGGACAATCCACCACCAGAATCCGGTCCAGCAGTGGCTGGTAATGATTTTCAACCAGCAGCGGCACCACCCAGACCAGGATCGCTGCGGACTGTTTTTTTTGCAGTTGCTGGCTGCGCTCCAGAAAAAGCTGACGGATCTGCGGATGCAAGAGGGCTTCCAGCCATTTTCTGGCCGCTGAATCGCCGAAAACCCGGGCCCGCAAGCGCGACCGATCCAAGCTACCATCAGCCTGCAAATACTCGCTGCCCCAGTGCTGGACGATAGCGTCCAGAGCAGGTTGTCCCGGTGCGACCAACTCCCGCGCCAGAACGTCGGCATCGAGAATATGGGCACCCAGATCCTCCAGCATTGCCGCGACGGTACTTTTGCCACTGGCGACGCCACCGGTCAGCCCTATGCGCATGGTCAATCAACTCCCCAGCAAATGCAGGTAGCCCTGCACAATTTCATGGGGCCAGAGCAGCATCAACCAGCCCCCCAGGGCCAGATAGGGGCCAAAGGGAATGGCATAATCCCGCCCCTTGCCGCCCAGCAGAAAGGCCACAGCCACCAGCCCCCCGCTGATTGCGGCAATAAACAGGGTCAGGAACACCGCCTGCCAGCCGAGCCAGGCACCAATCAGGCCGAGCAGTTTGAGATCGCCTCCGCCCATGCCGTGTTTTCCGGTCATTTTCAGATAAGCGGTGGCCAGCAGCCAGAGACTGCCATAACCCAGGACAATACCGAGCAAGGCATTCCAGGGCGTGGTCAGGGCCAGTCCCGGCCAAAACAAGTCGGAGGCGTTGATGAGCAACCCGAGCAGCATACCCGGTTTGGTGATGCGATCCGGGAGGAGTTGGGTTTCCAGATCAATCAGCGTCAACGCCAGCAATATCCAGGTGAACAGCAACGCGGGGAGCAGGGACCAACGTAAACTCATTGCATGGTGTATGGCCCACTGCCAGGCCACTATCACGCTGAAGATGCCGGTCAACAGCTCCAGTGCCGGATAGCGCCAGGCAATGGCGCTGCCACAATCGTGACAGCGGCCGCGCAGCAGCAACCAGCTGAGAACGGGAATATTTTCCCAGGCACGGAGCACATGGCCACAGTGTGGACAATGGGAGGCCGGACGAATGACCGATTCACGGCGGGGAACCCGATGTACCACCACATTGAGAAAACTGCCGATGAGCAGCCCGAACAAGCCGACAAAAATATAGCCCGCTATAGGGAAAAAGGCGGTCATTCAGGACCCCCTGCCGAGCTCCGCGCCATTCTCAGCGCAAATGATTGCGAGCTAATGCCCAGCTGCTGTGCAGCCATAGCAGCATCACCGGCAGCCACTTCAAGCATACTGCGCAGCAAGGCAGCTTCGGCATCATCCAGGGCCCGAGCCACCCCCGATTCGCCTCGCGTGACCCGGGGAACCGGAGGCTGCTCCTCGTTCTGACAGTGTGCGGGCGCTTTTCCGGTTTCGAGAATATTCTTGTCCGGGAAAACCAGGCTGCGCTCCAGTAAATTTTCCAGTTCACGCACATTACCCGGAAAATCATATTCCAGCAGTTTGTGCATTACCTCTTCAGCCAGGGTCGCCGGGCCCCCGCTGCCTGGCCCGTTCATCCGCTGCAAAATGACATCCACCAGCTGGGGAATATCTTCCCGCCGCTCACGCAAGGGGGGAAGATGTAACTGGACGACGTTCAAGCGGTAGAGAAGGTCCTGACGAAAAGTCCCGGCATCCACCATCGCTCCCAGATCACGGTGGGTCGCCGAAATAAAGCGCAGATCCAGAGATATTTCCCGTGATCCACCCAGGGGCCGGATGACCCTTTCCTGAATGGCGCGCAGCAATTTGACCTGCATCAACATGGGCAGATCGCCGATTTCATCCAGAAAAAGCGTGCCGCCATTAGCCGCCTGGAAGAGTCCCTGGCGGGCCTGGGTCGCTCCAGAATAAGCGCCTTTTTCTGCACCGAACAACTCACTTTCAATCAGGCCCTCGGGAATGGCCCCGCAATTGACAGCCACAAAGGGTTGGTCATGGCGCAAACTCGAATCATGAATGGCCCGGGCCACCAGCTCCTTGCCGGTCCCCGACTCACCGGTGATATGTACGGGAGCATTACTGCGCGCGAGCTTGCGAATATCTTCCCGAATTTGCTGCATCAAAGGAGAATGCCCGACCAGCCTGTCCGTAGCATCATGCTCCGGGTTTTGCGGATTGTTGAGCTTGATGGCTGCGGCGACCAGATGCCGCAGGCGGGCAAGCTCAATGGGCTTGGACATATAATCAAAAGCCCCGGCCTGCATGGCTTCCACGGCGCCGTCAGCTGATGAATAGGCAGTAATCACGGCCACCGGAAGCTGAGGATGCTTCTCATGAAGATGACGCACCAGATCAATACCCGAACCATCCGGCAAACGCAGATCACTCAGGACGAGAGAAGGAAGTCCTGTGGCAAGACGCGCCTGCGCCTCAGCCAGGGAATGGGCACCGGACACTTCCAAACCCATTCCTTCGAGGGTGATGCGTAATAATTCGACAATATTGGGCTCGTCATCCACCACCAAAGCGGAAGGAACAGAGCGGCTTGTCGTCATGTCTCTTCCTCATGCAGGTTCCAGCAGGGCAAAAATATTTTAAACAACACACCACCTTCGGCATGATTTTCACACTGCACATATCCACCATTCATGCTGATCAACTCGCGCACCATGGGCAAACCCAATCCCGTACCCCTGGAATTGGTTGTAAAAAAAGGCTCAAAAATGCGCTCCATGACTTCCGGCCGGATACCCGGACCAAAATCTCGCAGGGTCAGCATAACCTGTTCTTTGTTAAAGCGCTCCGCGCTGATTTCCATACGACATAATCCCTCTGCATCAATGCCATATTGCGCCGCATTATGCAATAAATTCCAGATCACCTGACGCAACTGGGCAGGATCAGCGTAAACCAGCAGACTGCCCGGAATATCCTCCACCAGCACATGGGTCTCTGCCAACTGGGGATCCGCCTGCAGTTGAACTAGCAGTTTCGGCAACCAGCTCGACAAGGCAATGGGTTCCAGATGAGCAGGCCCCGGCCGGGCCATTTCCAGTACCGATTCGACAATATCATTAATTCGAACGGTTTCTCTTTCCAGGATGGCAAACAAATGCCGGGATCCCTTGTTTTCCAGATTTTCGTCCAGCAAATTGGCGGCATGACGGATGACACTCAGGGGGTTACGGATTTCATGGGCGATATTGGCAGCGAGGCGCCCCAGCGCCGCCAATTGGGCCTCATGCTCCCGGGCTCGCAAGGCCAAGGCATCGCGCAGCAGTAATAGCCGATAGGGGCTGTCCGGAAGCGTGATTTTTCGCACCAGCAAAGAAGGCGTGCGATCCCTGGCAGCTGGATCATCAGGGCCAAGAGGCAGCAGAACTTCATCGTCATCCCCTTGCTGCTTGAGCAACATGGCGGCTATGCGTGCCTGTACCAGGTCGATGGCGACCGGCACATTGCCCCAAAAGCGATAGCCCGTCAGCTTCCGGGCGAGGGGATTGCTGAGGATGACCCGATTATGCCTGTCCAGTACCAGTACGCCCACATCCATGTATTGAACGATTTCCTGGTTCAACACATTCAGGTTGAAAAGCTCCTGATCGCGCTGCTGAGCCAGACGATTGCCGCGATCCAGACTGCGGACCAGACTGTCGGCCAGTACCGCTACCGCCACCAGGGCCAGAATATAAATAAACAGCTGGCCGAACAGAGGGTGTACGCTCGCCATGCCCCCTTGCAGGGATTCCACAACCAGCAGGAGTAACAAAATCCAGACGAATAAAAAAGCGCCCTTGCCCCGCAGTAAACTGGCTACCGAAACCAGCAACAGAAAAGGAAGAATGCTGAACGGGCCGCTGATACCTCCGCCATAATGCAACAGTAGCAATACCAGAACCGTATCGACCAGGACCTGTAGCCAGACATGCCAGCGCGATTGATCCGGGAGCTTCATCAACAGCAGCAGCAGATAGAACAGGCTCATCCCGGCAGCCACCAGGGAAACCAGACTCAGAGGGCGCAGGCGCGGGCCCAGATCCAGCAGACTGGCACTGAAGGGGAGTTGCACCAGTACAGCAATAGCTGCCGCAATCAGTAGACGATAAGCGGACACGCCCCACAAGCGGCGCCAGGCACCATCCTGCTGGAGCAACTCAGCCGTCATGGAGGTCTTTAGCGGAGTGCCGCATCAGCAAACCATTAGAGGTTGGTGACTCGCAGCACCTCTTCCAGGCTCGTCACCCCTTCCTTGACCCGGCGCAAGCCGTTCTGACGCATGGTGAGCACGCCCTCCGTGGCGGACTGGCGGGCCAAGTCCAGGGCGGTTCCTCCGCGCATGATGATTTCGCGCATGGCATCACTGACTGGCATCACCTGATAAAGACCAATCCGGCCCTTGTAGCCGGTTTTATTGCAGGCATCACAACCTGCCGGGCCCATGGGCCGCCAGCCTTGCAACTCTTCGGCAGCAAAGCCCGCCTCGACCAGCGCCTGATCGGGAATACGGACCGGCTTTTTGCAGTGGGTGCAGAGCTTGCGAGCCAGACGTTGGGCCATGACCAGATGCACCCCGCCGGCGATGTTATAGGTGGGGATACCCATGTTTTCCAGCCGGGTCAAGCTTTGCGGAGCGTCGTTGGTGTGCAGGGTGGCGAGCACCAGATGACCGGTCTGCGCTGCCTTGATGGCCGTTTCGGCGGTTTCCAGATCGCGCACTTCACCGACCATGATGATGTCAGGATCTTGGCGCAAAAATGAACGTAGCGCGGCGGCAAAATTCAAGCCAATGCGTTCATTGATATTCACCTGATTGATGCCATACACCGGAATTTCCACCGGATCTTCCGCCGTACTGATATTGCAGTCACCGGTATTGAGGATATTCAAGGCCGTGTACAGGGTGGTGGTTTTACCTGAGCCGGTCGGCCCCGTCACCAGAATCATGCCATAGGGGCGGTGAATGGCTTCTTCAAAAGCTTTGCGTT
>NZ_JBYCKQ010000016.1:0-53189 GCF_057473465.1 Acidithiobacillus sp. TH-A117 | reverse complement strand
CGCTCCCTCCATCAGGAGGTTTGGGTACGACAGGTCTCCTGATCGTACCTTTTTTAATTTTAGGCTGGCAAAGGTGGCATGGCTTTATGGGTGAAATCACAAGGGCGCTCATCAGCGTTTCTGACAAGCGCGGGGTCGTGGAATTTGCACGACGGTTGCGGGACTTCGGAGTGGAAATCCTGTCCACGGGCGGCACCGCCAAGGTGCTGATGGCTGACGGGATTGCCGTCCAGGAAGTAGGCGATTACACCGGCTTCCCGGAAATGCTGGAGGGACGCCTGAAAACCCTGCATCCCAAAATTCATGGGGGCCTGCTGGCCCGGCGCGGCAACGCCGACCATGACCGGCAGATGGCCGAACACAAAATTCTTCCCATTGATCTGCTCTGCGTCAATTTATACCCCTTTGCCGAAACCGTGGCACGCCCTGATTGCACGCTGGAAGATGCCATTGAAAACATTGACATCGGTGGTCCCACCATGCTCCGGGCCGGGGCCAAAAACTGGGAGAGCGTCACCGTTCTGGTGGACCCCGATGACTACGCCCGAGTCCTCCAGGAAATGGAGCAAAGTCATGGCGGCGTGGGAGCGGCTACCCGCTTTCATCTGTCCACCAAAGTATTCGCCCACACCGCGCAATATGATGGTGCCATTGCCAATTATCTCTCCAGCCGGAGTCTGGAAGGTAACCAGAGCGCATTTCCCCAGACGCTTTCTCTGCAGTTCGAGAAGGTGCAGGAATTACGTTATGGAGAGAATCCGCATCAGGCCGCGGCTTTTTATCGCGATGGTCTGGGTGGTGGGCTGGCCGATGCCCACCAGTTGCAGGGTAAGGAACTGTCTTACAACAATATTGGTGATGGTGATGCGGCAGTTGCGCTGGTCATGGAGTTTCAGGAACCCGCCTGCTGCGTGGTCAAACACGGCAACCCCTGCGGCGTGGCGCTGGGACAGGATCTGCTCAGTGCCTTTCAACGGGCCTGGGCGGGTGATCCGGTGTCGGCCTTTGGCAGCATCATCGCTTTCAATGCGCCATTGGATGCCCAGACTGCTGAACTGATCAGTGCCCAGTTTGTGGAAATGGTGCTGGCCCCCACCATTCTGCCCGATGCCCGCCCGATTCTCGCCAAAAAGAAAAATCTGCGGGTGCTGGCTTTTGAAGATGGCCGGGCCTGGCAACGTCCGGGCTGGGAATACAAGCGGGTACGGGGCGGTTTGCTGGTCCAGGAATTTGATCAGGCCATGGAAATGGAAAATGACTGGACCGTGGTCAGCGAACGGGCACCCACCGCGCAGGAACAGCGTGATCTCGCCTTTGTCTGGCGGGTCGGCAAGTATGTGCGCTCCAATGCCATCGTCTATGGCCGTGAAGGGCAGACGGTTGGTATTGGCGCCGGGCAGATGAGTCGGGTGGATGCCGCCCGTTGCGGAGCTGCCAAGGCTCTGGATCTGGGCTTTGATCTGCACGGCGCGGCGCTGGCTTCCGACGCGTTTTTCCCCTTCCGGGATGGCGTCGATGCAGCAGCGGCGGCGGGAGTAAAAGCCATCATCCAGCCCGGCGGCTCCATTCGCGATGAAGAAGTGATTGCCAGCGCCAATGCCCATGGTATCGCCATGGTATTTACCGGCGTACGCCATTTCCGGCACGGTTGAAAGGAGACATCAGGATGGCACAGGTTTTGGTATTGGGCGGCGGTGGTCGGGAGCACGCCATTGCCTGGAAGCTCGCGCAATCGGCAGAGGTCGAAACCGTTTATTGCGCGCCCGGTAATCCCGGTACGGCTGCCGAAGAAAAGCTGATCAATTTGCCCCTCAACCCCAACCATCCCGAGGCGGTAGTCGCTGCGGCCCACGCCCTCGCTGTGCAGTTGGTGGTGATCGGCCCGGAAGCGCCGCTGGTGGCGGGTGTAGCGGACGCGTTACGGCGCGCCGGCATTCCGGTTTTTGGTCCCAACCAGGCGGGGGCCATGCTGGAAGGCAGCAAGGCCCACGCCAAGGCCTTTATGCTGCGTCATGGTTTACCTACTGCACGCTACGAGCGTTTCAACGATACGCCTGAAGCCCTGGCGTATCTGCGTGCGCACCCACTGCCGGTGGTGGTCAAGGCGGACGGTTTGGCGGCGGGCAAAGGAGTTGTCGTCGCCAGCAGTCTTGCGGAAGCGGAAGCGGCCGCAGAACAGTTTCTGCAATGGGGCCCCATCATCATAGAAGAGTTTCTGGAAGGGGAAGAAGCCAGCTTTATCGCCATCATTGTTGATGGTCAGGTTCTGCCCCTGGCGGGTTCCCAGGATCACAAACGGCTGCTGGATCAGGATCAAGGCCCGAACACGGGCGGCATGGGCACTTACTCCCCCGCCCCGGTGCTGGACATAGCCATGAGCGAAAGGGTGCTGCGGGAAATCATGCAGCCGGCAGCGCAAGGGCTGCTGCGTGATGCCACGCCCTACTGCGGGTTCCTCTATGCCGGGCTGATGATTGGCCGGGATGGCCCCAAGTTGCTGGAGTTCAACTGCCGTCTGGGTGATCCGGAAACCCAGCCGTTGATGATGCGCTTGCGCTCGGACCTCTACACGGTACTGCTGGATGCCGCCCGGGGTGAGCCCTTACCGGCGGCACTTGACTGGGACAACCGCACGGCGCTCTGCGTGGTGATGGCCGCAGAGGGTTATCCTGACTGCCCGCAGACGGGTGAACGCATCAGTGGCCTGGAACAGTCCTTCCCGGATACGGTCAAGGTGTTTCATGCTGGAACCCGAAGCCGGGATGGTCATATCGTCAGTGCCGGGGGACGGGTGCTGGGCGTGACGGCCCTCGGCGAGAGTCTGGCCATTGCCCAGCAGCGGGCTTATGGGGCTGTAGGGCAGATTCACTGGGCAGGCGTCCAATTCCGTCGGGATATCGGCCATCTTGGACTGCAGCGCCCCTGAAGATGGGATGAACTGATGCTCGGACTTTACCCCCGCCGTCAGGAACTACGCCAACTGGTGGCCCATTTGCGTCACGGTGGAGTGATCGCCTACCCCACCGAAGGTGTTTGGGGATTAGGTTGCGACCCACGTCAACGTCAGGCCCTGCATCGTATTCTGCAACTCAAAAAACGTCCGCAACACAAAGGGGTGCTGCTGATTGCGGGACGTTTCTGCGAAACCAGCCGCTACTGGTCGGACGCCGGGGTTCCGGCAGCGCGGCTGGCCGAGTACTGGCCGGGAACTACGCTGGTCCTCCCGGCCCGCCCGCAAGTGCCGGTCTGGATTCGTGGCAGGCATCATAGTGTTGCGGTAAGGGTCAGTCAGCACCCGGGCGTCTGCGCCCTGACCCGGGCTTTTGGCGGTGCCATTGTCTCCACCAGTGCCAATCGTGCCGGTCAGCAACCTGCCCGTGACTTGCGCACTATCCGGCGCTATTTTGGAACCCGTGTCCCGGTGCTCCATGCCCGCCTGGGCGGGCAGCGTCGCCCCAGCCGGATTGTGGATGCCCGTACCGGTCAGATTTTAAGGAGATAAACCCCATGCAGCAGCCTGCCACGGAAGTGATCGAAGCTTTTCTCCTGAACCTGCAGGACCGTATTTGCGCGGCGCTGGAAAATGCTGATGGGCAGGCGCGGTTCCGGGAAGACCTCTGGGAAAGGCCGGGGGGCGGCGGGGGGCGTACCCGCGTGATCAGTGACGGAGCCCTGCTGGAAAAAGGCGGGGTCAATTTTTCCAAGGTCCACGGCGACAAACTGCCGCCCTCCGCTACCGCGCATCGTCCTGAACTCGCAGGCCAGCCCTTCACCGCCGTGGGTGTGTCGCTGGTACTGCATCCCCGTAACCCCTATGTGCCCATTGTCCATATGAATTACCGGTTCTTCAGCGCCGGGCCGGTGTGGTGGTTTGGTGGTGGTGCCGATCTCACCCCTAGTTATGGCTTTGCTGAAGATGCCCGGCATTTTCATCGTACCCTCAAAAATGCCTGCGATCGTCACGGACCGGA
This sequence comes from Acidithiobacillus sp. TH-A117, assembly GCF_057473465.1. NCBI lineage: Bacteria > Pseudomonadati > Pseudomonadota > Acidithiobacillia > Acidithiobacillales > Acidithiobacillaceae > Acidithiobacillus > Acidithiobacillus sp. TH-A117. The sequence goes on along the minus strand of NZ_JBYCKQ010000016.1, from coordinate 49,218 downwards.
TTTTTATCCGCGTTTCAAGGCCTGGTGTGATGATTATTTCACCATCAAACATCGTCAGGAAATGCGCGGCGTCGGCGGCATTTTCTTTGATGATCTCAGTGGTGATGCGCAGAGCTTGCAGGCCTTCTGGGAAGACGTGGCCGGTAGTTTTCTGGACAGCTACCTTCCCATTGCCGAACGCCGCCGTCATAACCCTTTTGGCGAGCGAGAAAGACAATTCCAGCTTTTGCGCCGGGGTCGCTATGTGGAATTCAATCTGGTTTACGACCGGGGCACCCTCTTCGGGTTGCAGTCTGGGGGGCGTACCGAAAGCATTCTCATGTCTCTGCCCCCCCTCGCCGCCTGGGAATATGACTGGCAAGCACCAGAAGATGGTCCCGAGGCGCGTTTGAAAACAGATTTTCTGACGCCCCGGGATTGGGCATGATCTATCCGCTGCTGCGCCCCCTGCTTTTCAGTCTGGAGGCGGAACAGGCCCACCAGCTCAGCATTCTCGCCCTGGAAACCCTGGGCCGTATGCCGCGCAGCCTGAATGCCGTGGCCGGGCATTTTTCCGTCAGCCATCCCGCCCTGAAGCAAAGTCTGTGGGGGCTGGAATTTGCCAATCCTCTTGGTCTGGCTGCTGGCTATGACAAGGATGCGCGTGCCGCCGCCGCCCTGCCCGCTTTGGGCTTCGGGTTCCTTGAAATCGGTACGGTTACCCCCCGCCCGCAACCCGGCAATCCCCGGCCCCGGGTATTCCGTTATCCCGACTCCCAAGCGGTCATCAATCGCATGGGTTTTCCTGGAGAAGGAGCCGCTGCTGTCGCCCAACGCTTGGCGGCCCTTCAGCAGCCCCATCCCGTCCCCATCGGCATCAATCTCGGCAAAAACAAGGACACGCCGCTGGAGCGGGCCGCCGAGGACTATGTCAGCGCTCTGGAAAGCCTTTTTCCCTATGGGGATTATCTGACCGTCAACGTCAGCTCCCCCAACACGCCGGGTTTGCGCCTGCTGCAAGCTGCCGACGCCCTGCCGGAATTACTGACGAAGGTGGCCGCAGCCAATCGGCGTCTGGCCACCGCGCATCAGCGCCCGCCACTGCCAGTGCTGCTGAAAATCGCCCCTGATCTGAGCTCTGAGGATATTACCCTCATTGCCAGGCTGGCCTTGGGAGATGCGCCGCTGGTGGATGGATTTATTGCCACCAACACCACCCTCGCCCGCCCCCCGGAACATCCGGAATATGTTGAAACCGGCGGCTTGAGCGGCGCGCCCCTGCGCCAGCTTGCCAATGTCGTGATTGCTCAACTTTATCGGGAATGTAACGGTACTGTGCCCATCATTGGCGCCGGAGGAATCACCAGTGCCGCCGATGCCTATGAAAAAATTCGCGCCGGTGCGAGTTTGCTGCAAATTTACACAGGACTGGTATTTCAGGGGCCTGAACTGGTTCGCGATATTCTGGTGAAATTACCGGAACTCTGCCAACAAGACGGATATAGTCATATTCATGCAGCCTGCGGAACGCGTGCCTGAGATGTATATTGATGAACAGAAGCGCTTCGCGTTCTGATGCGCTATCCTGATGCACAACTGTTTGATTATCATCCGCGCATCACCTGATTATAAAGGAGCACCAGCAACCATGACTTTTTTGACACGATTTCTGGGCCTGATCTGCGTCATTACTTCCCTGGCTGGCTGCGCCACCGTTTCTGACACCGCCTCTGCCGCAGGGGATGTCGTGGGCGCCGGTGCCTCACTGATCCCCTGAGAAAAGTATCCAGCGGGTTCTCAGGCAGCGCGCTGACCGCGTTGGCTGCTCGCCGCATCCAACCGTTCCGGCAAAGCCTGACCAGCCATTTCCGAGCCCAGCCACCAGGTGGTCAGCACACCGATCAGTCCGGCCCCAGCCAGCACCAACAGTAAACCACCATTACCCAATTCCGCCTGCAGAGTCGGCAGGAAAAACACGCTCACTACGCCGCCAAAACGACTGAAGGCGGTGGCAAAACCATGCCCGGTCGCCCGCAACTCCGTGGGATACAACTCGGTGGGAATGATCCAGGTGGTATTTCCGGGTCCGAAGCTGTTGGCGATCTGCCAGATAATCAATCCTGCGGCGACAATGGCAAAAGGCGGCTCGCCGGAAAGCGCGAATAATCCCACCAGGCCGAGGCTGATGGCATCGCCCAGAAAGCCCCAGATCTGGGCACGCCGCCGCCCCACCCGGTCAATCAGCAAGGCCAGTGGAATCCAGCCCAGCACAAAGCTGGCGGTGAAAAAGCTGTTGCCGATGATGGCCTGCTCCGGAGTTTTCAAGCCCATATGCATGAGCATGAAGGGCAGAAAAATCCCCAGGGCATAACCCATGACATCCATCATGAACCATGGTACACAGGCATAGATGGTCCGGCGCAAATAGGGCTTGCTGAAAAGCATAGTCCAAGAGACACTCCGGCTGGCCTGCATGCTGGTGGCCGTTTCCTGAACCAGACGTTCCCGCTCCTGGGCATTGACGTCCGGTACCAGCCAGCGCAATACCTGAGCCGCTTCCTGCAGACGACCCCGATAAATGTACCAGCGCGGCGACTCCGGCAAATTGCGCCGCATCCAGAGGACCAGCACCGCCGGCACCGCACCCGAAGCCAGCATCCAGCGCCACGCTTCAGGACCGGTATGCAGCAAGGCCAGGCCCACCAGGCTGGAAAGCAGCGCGCCGCCCATCCACAACCCGAAAATCCAGGTCATGGCCGAACCGCGCTTGTTTTTGGGCATAAACTCGGCAATGTACGTGGAACTCAGGGGATAATCTGCCCCGACCCCAAGCCCCAGAATGAAACGCAGGATGACCAGGGAGGTAATATCCCAGGCAAAGCCCGAAAGTAGTGCCGCAAAGAAAAAAGCCGCAATGTCGATGAGATAAACGGTTTTGCGCCCATAACGGTCGGCGATGATACCGCCGAAAAGGCCGCCGATGAGCGCCCCTACCAGTGCTGCCGTACCCAGCAAACCCAGCAGAGTCGGCTCCAGATGCCATTGCGGTTTGAGCAGAATCAACACAATAGCCATGATGCTCAAATCATAACCATCCAGAAAAATACCCAGCCCCGAGGCCCAGAGAATCCGGCGATGGCGCTTGTTTACTTTCTGTTCGTCGTCAATGGTACTTAGCAGAGTATTCATCATTTCGTCATCAAGGCCGCTGTAAAGTCGTCACCTTAACACGCAAACATGACACTTTTATGACAACCGTAAAACTCAGGCCAGACGGCCAGCACGAAAATCTTCCAAAGCCGTCCGGATACCCTGCTCGTCGTTCATCACGAAAGGTCCGTGCTGAACGATAGCTTCGTCCAGCACCTTGCCTGCTACCAGGAGAACCCGGCTGGCTTCGGTGCTTTCCAGCGCAACGGCTTCCCCCGGCCCGAGGATGCCCAGCTGCACTGCCGAAAGGCTTTTACCCAAAATCTGAATCTGGCCGGCATAAGGAACCAGGAAGGCATGGCGATCGGCGGGGATTTCCTGCTCGAAGCGTGTCCCGGCGGGCAAATGCAAATCCAGGATCAGAGGCTCGGTGATGGGTCGTTGCACCGCACCGATAACACCCTGACTATCTCCGGCAATGACGATGCCGTTGATGCCGTTGGTCAAAGTAAAGCGTGGCAATTCTGCTGCCGTGAAATCCCGATACCAGGGTTCACAGAGCTTGTTGGCTGCAGGTAGATTCAGCCAGAGCTGAAAACCGGCCATGCGCCCTTCCTGCTGCTCCGGTATCTCGGAATGAATCACCCCGCGTCCAGTGGTCATCCATTGCACTCCGCCTGTTTCCAGAAGGCCTTCATGGCCGGCGCTGTCGCGATGCCGCATGCGGCCCTCCAGCATGTAGGTGATGGTCTCGAAACCACGGTGCGGATGGTCGGGAAAACCGGCGATGTAATCGTCGGGCGTTTCACTGCCGAAAAAATCCAGCATCAGAAAAGGATCAAGACGGCGTTGCAAATCCCGTTCAAAAAGTCGGATCAATCGGACGCCTGCACCGTCACTGGTAGGGCGGCCGCTGACAATGCGTTCGATGGAACGCAGAGAATTTTCTTTCATGGTTCACTCCTTGAAACTTGCTTGGATAACTACCGATGTTGCTATACTATGACCTCTGCTTGTTTAATAAAAGTAGGTACTGATTAGTAACCATGAGAAAGACCCGAGAAGAAAATCCCTGCCCCATGGATACCCTGCTGCGCCTGCTCATGGGGCCCTGGACGACCCAGATCCTGTGGGTGCTTCGTACCCAGGGAGCTTTGCGTTTCGGGGCCTTGCAAAGGCAGCTGGGACAGATTTCGGCGCGGGTCCTCACCCAGCGCCTGCGTTTACTGGAAGAGGCAGGAATCCTTTACCGCGATTATCGTCCCACGGTTCCCCCCGAAGTGAGTTACGGACTCACAGAAAAAGGCCGACAACTGGGCACTGTCCTGGATGATCTCGATACTCTGGCCCGCCAATGGGCTGCCGAGGACGCTCCACAAAGCAATCACTAAGACGCATATCGTTGCTTTTTGCGATAGATACCGTGCTGATAAAAGCACTATTCAAACTGCCCGCGCGCAGAATAGGCTATTACGCAAATTTCACGCCAGAAAATATCATTTTTTTGTCATAAAACCTTCACAATACTGTAACATTTCTATGTTAGATTATTGCTTCTAGACTTTCTTGTGATGAATTTCCATCGAATAGTGGGCTTATGATGCAGATCAAAAAATTTACACTTTGTGCAGCCAGTCTCCTGTTATCTCTCTTCCCCTTTACCTCTAGCCTTGCTTCCGAAAACTCCTCTGCAACGATGGGCATGAGCAATCCCGCCAATCCTGGCGCTCTTGCAGATGCCTATCTGACTCATGCCCGGGCCATTCGCAAAGCAGATGCACCTATCGTGCAATTGCTGAATCACGATGCCTACGCTCAGGCAGTGCCGCTCCTCAAAAAGGCCGCTGCTGACCATAATGATTTCTGGGCGGCGGATACCCTGGGACATCTGTATCAGGCCGGATTAGGAGTACAGGCCAATCCTGATGAGGCCTTTCACTGGTATTTGCAGGCCGCCGAAGCGGGGGACCGCTTTGCCCAGCGGCAGGTGGCCAATGCCTATCTCAATGGCTGGGGCGTGGGCCGCAGCCCGCAACGGGCGGCATTCTGGTTCCGTCAGGGCCTGATGGTACCCCAGGTCGCCAATGCTGATTTCTGGCTGGGAAAGACCTACGCCGAAGGCAAACTCATGCCCAAAAATCTGGAAAAAGCAGCCTGGTATCAGGGTCGTAGCCGAACCATCTTACAACAACTTTATGCAGAGAAGGTGGGCGCAGCCGCCTACGATCTAGGTCTCGCAGCCTGGCATGGCTATGGGCAAGCCAAGAACCCAGCCGGGGCCCGGACTTTTTTCCAGCAGGCCCTGAGCTGGCATTATCCGCCCGCCGCTTCCGCCCTGCAGCACATTGAGGAGAAAACCCATGCGTCGTCGTGATTTTTTGAAAAGTCTGGGGGCCGGCGCCGGTGTCACGGCCTTTCTCGGCAGTTCCGTAGCGCGGGCGGCCATGCTGCCCGCGCTGGGGCGCTCCGGCACCCTGGAAGACGTCGAGCATATTGTGGTCTTCATGCAGGAGAACCGCTCTTTTGATCATTATTTTGGTCATTTGAGCGGGGTGCGCGGTTATAACGATCGCTTTCCCCTGAAACTGCCAGACGGTAAACCCATCTGGTTTCAGGGGCGCATGGAAGATCCAACCCGCACTATTCTGCCCTTTCATTTCAATACCCAAAAGACTTCCGCCCAGTTCCTGCAGGACCTGGACCATAGCTGGGCTTCCCAGCACGGAGCCATTGCCGGTGGTTTGATGAATGCCTGGCCGCTCAACAAAACCAACATGACCATGGGTTATTTTCAGCGTCAGGATATTCCTTTCCATTATGCCCTGGCCGATCATTTCACCATTTGTGATCATTATTTTACCTCTCTCGCCGGGCCGACCTGTCCCAATCGCTGTATGCTTTTTACGGGCTCCATTGATCCCGAGGGAGAGCATGGTGGACCCTACATTGACGACGACACCCATCTCTGGACCAAGGGCGTAAAGCCCTTCACCTGGCCGACCTATGCCGAACGTCTGCAGAAGGCGGGCATCTCCTGGCGGGTCTATCAGGAGGGGCTGCATGAGGTGGACAAAAACCCCATGACCGGCAATTTTGGTGAGAATGCCCTGCTGTATTTTCAGGCTTTCACCGATATTCCCGACAGTTCACCGCTGGCCCAGCGGGCGCGGCGTCCCGGCGGGGTAGCGGCCCTGCGTGACGATGTGCTTCACAATCGCCTGCCCCAGGTATCGTGGATTGTGGTACCGGCCGGTTATTCGGAACATCCCTCCTACCCACCAGCATACGGGGCCATTTACATCGCCCGGGTGTTGGATGCTCTGACCAGCAATCCCGCCGTTTGGGGTAAAACCGCCCTCCTCCTGGATTACGACGAAAATGACGGCTTTTTTGACCATGTGCCGCCGCCGCAGCCGCCCACTCCGGTGCGGCCGGGCAAAAGCACCGTCAGCACTGAAGGGGAGGTCCACAATCGCATCAATCCCAACTGGCCGACACTTTACAGTGCGGACCAACTGCCCTACGGGCTCGGACCGCGTGCACCCATGATGACCATTTCGCCCTGGAGTAAGGGCGGCTATGTGTGCTCGGAAGTCTTCGACCATACTTCGGTGATCCGCTTTATCGAAAAACGCTTCGGGGTCAGTGAACCCAACATCACCCCCTGGCGGCGGGCGGTCTGCGGTGACCTGACTTCAGCGTTTGATTTTTCCCGGCCGGATGAGCGTTTCGTCTCCCTGCCCAGTACTGCCAGCTATGTGGCCACCGTCCACCACGAATCGACCCTGCCCGCGCCGGAAGTGCCCCAGGAGCAGGAACGGGCCATCATTCCCCAGGAAGCGGGGCTGCGCCGCCGCCGCCCCCTGGCCTACGACACCCGCCTGCGTCTGGAAGCCACGGCCACCGGTGTAAAAGTCCAGCTCCACAATCCCGCCCCCATCGGCGTGGCCTGCACGGCCTACTGGGACGGCAGCCACCATCTTCCCCATCACTATACCGCTGGCCCAGCCAGCAACCTGGAAGATGAGATCCTTTTGCCCAAGGGCCAGGATCTGGCCCTGACGGTCATTGGTCCCGACGGTTTCCTGCGGACCCTCAGCGGCACGGGCGCTTCCACCCTGCAAGTGGAGGCTTGGGGCGAAAAGGACGGCAGCCTGCGCTTGCATCTGCACAACGGCAGCAACGAAAGGCAGCGCGTCGAGATTACCGACCAGACTTACGGCCGGGACAAGCAAACCCTGGAACTGGACCCCGCAGAGCGCCAGGAAATTTCCTGGCCCATCACCCGGAGCCATCACTGGTACGACCTGGAAATCCGCAGCGCAAGCCATGCCTGGCGCCTGGCCGGGCATGTGGAAACGGGTGCCGAGAGCTGGTCTGATCCGGCTAATACGGCGCCGGTTTTGACTCAATGGTCATAAAAGATAGCAGACGCCGAATTCCCGCCCAGGCGGATTGATCAGGTAAGGAAAACTCCTTACAATAAGGGTAATTTCATCAGGAGGACTGCTTCCATGCCTGAAATCCATGAAGTCGCCACACTGACCTCCAAAGGCCAGATCACCCTGCCCAAGCCCATCCGGCAGGCGCTGGGCGTGGACGCCGGCGGAAAAGTGGCCTTCGACCTGCGCGAAGGCCAAGTCATTGTGACCCGTGCGGACACCGAACATCAAGACCCGGACATCGAGGCCTTTCTGGGTCTGCTGGAGGCCGACATCCGGGCTGGCCGGCACGTTCGGTCCCTGCCGGACGATCTGGCCCGGGCCATGCTCGCGAATGCCGGCCACGCGATTGATCTCGATGAAGACATCGACGGCGAAGTAGCGCTCTGATGCAGCGGCACGGCTGGACGCTCTTGTTCCACGAGGGCGTGATCGAGCAGTTGCGCAAGCTGCAGACGGCCGCAGAGCGGGCCGAAGAGAACGACCCGCTGGGATTCGAAGGCAATGCCAACGTCAAGCTGTTCCGGGCCTTGAGCCAGTTGATCCTGGAGGTCGTGCCCAGCGACCCCTCGCGGGACGAGTACCGCCAGGGCAACACCCTGGGGCCGGCATATCGCCACTGGCGGCGCGCGAAGATCGGGCGGCGGTTCCGCCTGTTTTTCCGCTACGATGCCAAGGCGAAGGTGATCGTGTTCGCTTGGGTCAACGACGAACAGACGCTGCGGTCGGCGGGTAGCAAATCCAACCCCTATGCGCTGTTCAAGAAGATGCTCGGACGCGGCAACCCGCCCGATGACTGGACATCGCTGGTGGCAGCGAGCCAGACCGAATGGGCAACAAAGGAACGTTGATCGAAATGTGCATCAAGTTGAATAGCGCGGAATTTTGCTTCAGGGCCTTCTCAGTCTGGGCTCTGCTCTGGATACTCCTGGGCAGTGAAGCTGCCTGGGCTGCCCCCCTCGACATGCTGATCCACGACCCCTTCGATACCCAGGGCTGGGTCAAGGCACCGCTGGGACAGCCCTGGCAGGACCGGCATCTGCATTTACCCAAAGCCACCCTGCCGGGAACTCATGCCTTTGCGAAACCTCAGAGCCTGGCGGCATTGACCAATTATGCCCTGGCCCACAACCCCCAAACCCGGGTGGCCTACCTGAATCTACAGGCGTCTGCCGCAGGTTTGGGGGTTGCTGAGTCCGCCTGGCTCCCCAGCATCTCCCTGAGTGACTCTGCGGTGCGCTCCCAGAGCAACACCACGGCCGGATTCAGCATTCCCATTATCAACAGCAACTCCGCCAGCCTCAGCCTGAGTTATGTACTGCTGGATTTTGGCCTGCGTGCCGCGCAAAAGGATGCAGCTCTCGCGCAGTTGTACATTTCCGGTTTTGACAATAACAGCGCTCTGAGCAAAGTTGCCCTGAGCGTTACCCAAAATTACTACCAGCTTATCGGCGAACAGGCACTGGTGCGTGCCTATTTGCAAACCGTTACTGAAGACAAGGCCAATCTGGACGCGGCGCGTTTGAAGCAACATGCCGGCATGGCAACCATCGCCGATGTGTTGCAAGCGCAGTCGGCACTGGCCCAGGCCCGGGCCCAATGGATTTCCGCCTCGGCCACTGTGCGCTCTGATCAGGCGGCACTGGCCTCAAGTTGCGGATTGCCGTCCAATAATCCCATACCGCTGGTGCCTCTGAACACCCACCGGTTGCCCCCTGACATCACTCCTTCGGTGCAATCTCTGGTCCAGCATGCCACTCAGCATAACCCGACCGTCCAGGCTGCGGCTGCCCAAATTCTGTCCAGCAGGGCTACGCTTCGGGAAGATCAGGCACAGGGACTACCAACGCTCAGCGCATCGGTGTCTGCCGGCAAACGCTTTCAGAATGGACTGGAGCCTTCCCAGAACTGGGCTATTGGCTTCAGCCTCAAAGTGCCGTTGTTTACGGGTTTTCATGACAGTTATCAGATTCAACAGGCCCGCCGCCAGGAACGCAGTGCCCGGGCTTCATTGAACCAGGAGACCCAAACCATTGCCTTAACCGTCTATCAGGATTACCAGACCGTCATGGGTGCGCGCTCCGCCGCTGCCGCCGCCCAGTTGGCTGTCACCAGTGCCCAGGCTTCTCTTGCCGCCATACGCGCCCAGTACAAGGTAGGACTTTCGACCATGCTCAATCTGCTCACCGCCCAGGCCACCCTCACCACTGCTGAACAAACTCGCATTCAGGACATTACGACGGCCTATGTGCAACTCGCCAACCTCGCCAATGCCCTGGGCATGATCGGTTTACCGAAAACACTCCCGGGAGGTCCGGCATGATGCGACTCCGTCAGTCCTGGCTGCTGTCGGCGGCAATACTCCTGCTCCTGACGGGTTGTGCCGATCATCATCCGCATGCGGCCAAGGACTCGGCCTTACCCGTCGAAACAGCCGTAGTCCATACCGGTGATCTACCCATAGTGGTCAATACCCTGGGGCAGGCCGTGGCCTCGCATAGTGTCACCATCACCCCCCAGGTCAGCGGCATTTTGCAAAGCGTGGCAGTACACTCAGGGCAAGTCGTGCAAAAAGGACAACTCCTGTTTCAGATCGACCCGGCCACTCCCGCTGCCCAGGTTGCCGAGGATCGCGCCAACCTGCAGGGAGAAGTCGCCCAGGAACAATATGATGAGGCCCAGGCCAAGGCCTATGCCCCCCTGCTCAGCAAGGAGTATGTGACCCGCCAGACCGTGCAGCAGGCCGAGGCCCAAGCCAACACTGCCGCCGCCACGGTAGCGGCCGATCAAGCGGCTCTCCAGGCAGCGCAAATTACCCTGGCGGAAACCCGCATCACCGCGCCCATCAGTGGCAGCGTCGGGATTTTAAGTCTTAAATCCGGCAATCTGGTTACCGCCAACAGCACCCAGCTGGTCACCATCAATCAGATTCAACCCATTTATGTACAGTTCAGCCTGCCCGAAACCTATCTCAATGACTTACATGCGGCCATTAGCCAGCACTCAGGGCAGGTACAGGTCTGGGATGAAAACCACCAGACCCGCATCGGCACCGGTACCGTCACGGTGATAGACAATACGGTCAATACTGCCTCGGCAACCGTCACGGCGCGGGCAACGCTCAGTAACCAACCTTCCCGCCTCTGGCCCGGCGAATATGTGCAGGTGGATTTTACCGCCCGACAGCTTCATGACGCCCTGATTATTCCTGCCAACGCCTTGCAGCAGGGTGTTTCCGGACCTTATGTGTATACCATCAAGGATCACAAAGCAGTCATGCAGCCGGTACGGTTTCTGGGGCAGAACGGCAATCGAGTGGCGATAGCGGGGGCAAAGCATTTATTGGGAGCACAGGTGATCGTGGGGGCACCCACCCGGCTGCATCCCGGCTCGGCGGTGCGGGTGATCAAGCCATGAAAATCAATCAGGCAGTAGGTAGGGATGCTTTGCAGCGACTTTGGTCCGCGCCGTTGTTGTTCTTGGCGAAATCCCGCGCCCGGCTGGCGAACTGTCTGAGCCCACTGGGCGAGTTTTCGCCTGCCAGCGGGATGAGTCATAGAACAACAGGCAAGGACCGTCGGAGCAAAAAGCATCCCTACCTACTGCAGGGCCTCCAATGAACCTCTCAGCCCCCTTCATCCGTCGCCCGGTTGCCACCACGGTACTTGCCTTGGCTGTGGCCCTGCTGGGCTTGTTTGCCTATTTGCAGTTACCCACGGCCCTGCTGCCCAATGTCAGCTTTCCCATGGTGGTGGTTACCGCAGAGCTACCGGGAGCCAGCCCGAAAACCATGTCCAGCGCCGTGGCCACCCCTCTGGAAAGACAGTTCGCGAGCATTCCCGGCCTTAATTCCATGAGTGCCGTCAGTCAAAATGGCGTGACTCAGATTACCCTGCAGTTTGATCTCAGCAAATCTCCCCTGGGTGCTACCCAGGAAGTTTCCAATGCCGTATCTCAGGCCCAGCATTTTTTACCACCGGGCATGCCTGAGCCGCCCGCCGTGCGCCAGATGAACCCTTCGGCACAGCCGGTTTTTTACATCGGCATGTCCGCACCCAACATGCCCCTTTATGCACTGGACAAGTATGCCCAAACCAAGGTGAGTACAGCCTTGTCGGGGATTTCCGGGGTGTCCGATGTACAGATTTATGGTGCCCAGACCTACGCCGTGCGTATTTACGTGAATCCTTTTGCCCTTTCGGCCCGGGGGCTCAGCCTCCAGGCGGTGCAAAGCGCCCTGGGTAACGCCAATGTCAATCTGCCCGGCGGCACCCTGGACGGCGGCGATCAGGCTTTTGCCACCCAGGTGCATGGCCAGTTACATACGGCAAAAGCCTACAATCATCTGGTACTGGCCTATGAAGGCGGTCAGGCTGTACCCCTCAGCGCGGTGGGCAAGGCGGTCAACAGTACCCAGGACAATCAGCAGAAAACCTGGATCAACAAAACGCCCGGCATTGTCCTGGCCGTGGTCCGTCAACCCGGCAGCAACACGGTGGAGATCTCCAATAAAATCCGCGCCATGCTGCCTCAGCTGCAGGCGGCCATGCCCGGTGGTGTCCACCTGACCAATGTATTTGATCTGGCAGACTATATTCGCGCTGCCGTGCATGAAGTACTGATGACCCTGATTCTCGCCAGCATTCTGGTGGCGGGGGTCATGTGGCTGTTTTTGCGCCGCCCTTCGGCCACCCTCATCGGCGCCGTCGCCATTCCCCTGTCCCTGCTCGGCACCTTTCTAGTGATGATGCTCCTCGGCTTCAGCATCAATACCCTGACCTTGCTGGCGCTGACTCTCTCCGTGGGTTTTGTGGTGGATGATGCGGTGGTCATGCTGGAAAACATCAATCGTCATATTGACCGGGGCGAAACCGGCATGACCGCCGCCCTCAATGGCAGCCGCGAAATCAGCTTTACGGTGCTGTCCATGACCCTGTCCCTGTCCATCATTTTTCTGCCCCTGATTTTTCTGGGGGGCTTTGTCGGACACCTGTTCTCGGACTTTGGGGTCAGCATTGCCATGGTCATCCTGATATCCGGAATAGTCGCGCTGACTGTGACCCCCATGCTCTGTAGTCGTTATCTGAAGCCCAATCACCCCCACGCGGTGGCTGATCTGCATGACTCTGGGCACCTACCGGAAAACGGGATTTTTCAGCGTTTTTTTAAGCAAAGTCGGGATTTTTATATCCGTACCCTGAAAATCGCTCTGCATCACAAATACTGGATGCTGGCTCTGGCCGGGCTTTCCTTAGCTGGAAGTGTCTGGTTGCTGATGCTGGTTCCCAAGGCCTTTTTGCCCAGCCAGAATTCGGGAATGATCAATGCCAACATTGAGTATCCCACCGGCATGACCTTTGCCGAAGTCAGCCAGGAGCAATCGGCTATTGCCCGGGTCGTCAAAGCCAACAGCCGCATTCAATCGGTGGTGTCTTCCGCCGGTCAGGGAGCCGGTGGTTTTGGCAGCCGCAACTCCGGGCACATGTTCATTCATATTCGCAATGGCTATGCTCCCCAGACCGAACAGATCATTGTTGACCTGCAAAAGGCCACCCGGCGCTTTCATAATGCTCAGATTGTTTTTCAGGGGCCGCAAAGCGCCCACTCCGGCACCGCCAGTGGTAATGGCAGTTATGTGTATGAACTCATGGGCAGTAACTGGACTGACCTGAACGCGGCCACTCTGAAAATGACTGATGCGCTGCAAAAACTCCCTCAGCTCAATTCCGTCAGTAATAGTCTGGAAAACAACAGCCCCCAGGTGACCGTTCAGATTCAGCGCGCCCGCGCCACGGCTTTAGGAGTCACCCCCGCCGCCATCGAAAACACCCTGGGCCTTGCCTTTGGCGGGCACGAGGTGGGAACCATTTACGGGGCCAGCAATCAATATGAAGTAATCATGGAACTGCAACCGCGCTATCAGAAAAACATCAATGCCCTGTCCACTCTGAGTGTACCGGGTGCGGGTGGGACCTTGGTGCCTCTTTCCGCCGTAGCTGAGTTCCATTATGACGCCGCTCCCCTGAATCTGATGCAACATAATGGTCAGCCCTCGACCACCATCTCCTTCAATCTGGCCCCTGGAGTGCAATTGGGTACAGCTATCAGTGCCCTGCAAAAAACCGCCCATCAAGTATTGCCAGCGGGCATTGTCGGGCACCTGGGTGGAAATGCCGCGCAATTCCAGTCGGCCTTCAAATCTCTACCCTTTTTGCTCCTGGCGACCATCCTGCTGATTTACGTGGTCCTCGCCATTCTCTATGAACATTTCCTGCATCCTCTGACCATTTTGACCGCCCTGCCCCTGGCGGCCTTCGGCGCCCTGCTGTCGTTGCTCATTTTTCACGAGCCTCTCGATTTATACAGTTTTATCGGCATCATCATGCTCCTGGGCCTGGTCAAGAAAAATGGCATCATTCTCGTGGATTTTGCGGTGAGCCGCCGCCGCGAGGGCGCGGATGCCTATGATGCCATTGTCGATGCCTGCAGCATCCGCTATCGCCCCATCATGATGACCACTTTCGCTGCCATTCTCGGGGTCTTGCCCATAGCCATCGGCTTTGGCGCCGGAGCGGGTAGTCGGGTACCCCTGGGGGTGGCCGTGGTGGGCGGGCTGATTTTTTCCCAGTTTTTGACCCTGTACATCACCCCCGCCTTCTATTTATGGTTTGACGGACTGTCCTGGCCGCGCCGCAAACGGGCAAAATCTGTTGCTCTGACCCCATGATTTTTCAAAAAGGTGACCAACCCATGCTTCTGCGCAAAAAAATCCCGTCCGCATTGATTTTTCTGGCTGGTATGGCTTTGGGAACGGGCATGCTCTTGACCAGTATGGCCGAGGCGGATACCGCCTTTACCGGCAGCACCACCCCTTTTGTTCCACTAAATTTGCAACACAGCGGTGCTCCACTACGCATTCTCAAAAATCATGTCACGGTCAGCGTACAACCCAGCGGTCTGTTCACCGAGCGCGATCATCAGGTGCTGGAACTGCTCAATCCTGCCCTCGAAACCATGATCAACCCCTTTCAGATTCAGTATTCTGCAGACATGGCAAAACTGCGGGTGATACGCGCCTGGGTCAGCACACCCAGCGGCCAGAAATATGTGGTGCCCGCCAGTGCCATTTTTGTGCGCCCGGAACCCGTCGCCGCCGGAGCACCTATGTATAGCCACGCCAAGGTGCTGTCCATCGTTCTGCCCAAACTCGGCAAGCACGACCAGTTACACCTCATCACCGAGAAAACCCAGACAACGCCCTACTTCGCCAAACAGTATTCCCAGTTCTGGCAAATTCCGGTCAGCCAGTCAGTCCGGAATTTTCAGGTAAAAATCACCGCACCCCGCAGCATGCACCTCAAGGCTGCTCAAACAGGCGGCTGGAAGATCACCCGGCAGGATCAAGGCAAACTGGTCCAGATCAGCGCCCGCATGTCCGTCCACCATGCCCATTATCCGGGCCCGAGTACTGTTGATGAAAGCCAGTTCAGCCCCTTGTTTGAGGTGAGCACTTTCCCGACCTGGGCCGCGGTCGGCAAGGCCTATTGGTCACGGGCTGCAGACAAGGCCGCTGTCACCCCCTTGGTGCAGAAAACCGCCGCTGACGCCAGCCATGACTTGGAGGGCTGGGATGCGGAAAAGGCCCTCTATTCCTGGGATTCCCACCATATTCGTTATGTCGGCCTGGAATTGGGCGTAGGTGGCTTTGTACCCATCTCTGCCAACAGCACCCTGCAAAACCGCTATGGTGACTGCAAAGCCCACGCCACCCTGCTCCAGGCTCTGTTCAATGCCAAAGGCTTCAAGCTCTACCCGACGCTCATTAATTGGAACAACGTCTTCAACCTGCCGCCCCTACCAACGCCCTTCTGGTTCAACCACGCCATAGACTATGCACCTCAACGCCATCTGTTTCTAGATAGTACCGGCACCTATGAAACCCCGGGGCAACTCGCGGTGGGCGAACGGGACAAGCCGACCATTGTGACCGGACCTCATCCCAGGGTAGTCATGACTCCCGGTGCCGAGCCCGGGGCCAATCAACTGGACTATTCCGCAGATCTCACCCTGCATCGCAATGGGGATCTGAGTGGTACGGCCAAAATGGTCACCCATGGCTGGTGGGCCTGGATGTACCGGGAAACCTTTGCGTCCATCCCCCCCTCGGCCTATCCCCGGGTCATGAATACCCTGTTGCTTCGGGATGGCGGCGGCAGTGGCTCTTTTGTTCCGGGTGATCCCAATGTGCTGGATCAGCCATTTTCGGTCAGTGCCCATTGGCATACGGTGGCTTATACCCATGTCGGCGACCATATCAGTTTTCCCATACCCTCCGGCCCCTATCTCACTCCCGGTCTATCCGGCACAGCAAACCCGATAAGAGCGCTCACCCGGGTCATTGGTCCCCTGCAACGCCAGCATCCCGTCACCACCTATCTTGGTGGTATTCACTGGACCAGCACGATCCACCTACCCGCTGGCTACCGCGTGGAATATCTGCCACCAGATCAACACCTGCATAATTCAGCCGGCAGCTTTGTCTATACCTTGGCCCAGAAAAACCAAAACGTCATCGTTCACTATAAGCTGCGATTAAAGCGCGTCGTGTACGACCCCCGACAATATCCTGCCCTGCGCCAACTGCTGAAACGGGATTATGCCGCCCAGCAAAGTCCACTTATCCTTGTTCGTCAATGAATTCAGGAAACCTGTATATGACCCGCCAAATTCTGCCCAAGACTGTTTTGTTTACTGCCGGCTGCATCCTCATGAGCAGCGCGAACCTGGCGCTGGCCCGCGAACCGGCCCAGGTGAATTATCAGATACTGCTTCTGCGCCAGGAAATCAGCGTCCAGAAAAATGGTGCTTTTACAGACAGCATCGATCGCTTATTCAGCCCCTGACCATGGCCGGCGTACAATCCCAATCCCAGATACGAATTGGCTACCCGGCCAATTTTGCCCAGGTCCACATTCTCGACGCCTACACGGAAACGCCTTCCGGCAGTAAACACCCGGTGCCTGCCAGTGCCATTTATACCCAGTCCAGCCCGGATGCTCTCAGTGCGCCTTTTTTGAGTGATGGCCGCATCCAGAGTGTGGTGTTCCCTGCTGTGGCGCCCGGAGATACACTACACATCCGCTATACCATCCATTATGACCACGGCTATTTACCGGGCATTCATGCCATCAGTACGGTACTGGCTCCCAATGTGCCGGTTAAACAGGCACAAATCATTTTACATGCCCCCGCCGCACAAAAACTTTACGCCGCCCAGCAAGGCAGCGCCTGGCAGTTGGAGCCCGCGCAAAAAGACAAAATTGGTAGCAGCCAGACTTTTCGCAGCAGTCTGACAAAAGTCTCCTACCCACCCCTGGGCAGTCCGGCGCTCACCCAATATGCGCCGCTCGCAGTGATCTCCACTACCAATCAATGGACCGCTGTAGCCCGGGCCTACAATCAACTGGCCGCACCTGCACTGCATATAACCCCGGAGCTGCAAAAAGCGGCCACCCAAATAGCCGGCGGGGCAACGGGCATGGATGCCGTCAAGGCCATTTATCACTGGCTGCAGAAAAACATCCACTCGGTATCCATCAATTACGTCAATGCAGGCTTCACTCCTCCTGCAGCGAGCAGCACCCTGCAGCGTGGGGTCGGCGACAGCAATGCCAATGCCGCACTGCTCTGCGCCCTCCTCCGCGCCGTGCATGTGGAAGCCGTACCCGCACTGATTTCCACCTCTGCGCGCTTCCACCCCTATCCCGGTGTGGACCCTCTGGCCTTTGGACATTTTCTGGTGTATGTCCCGGCTTATGATCTGTTTCTGGACCCCACCTCGCGCTACGCCGGCATCCACAGCTTACCTCTGGAAGATGCGGGCCGGCCGGTGCTCATTACCGGGAAAAATCCGCGTATGACCCAAACCCCGGCCCCTGACCTGAGCCTGCCACTAATCGCCAAACACACCCGGCTCACCCTGAGCGCCGCCGGACAAATGCGCGACCAGACCACAGAACTGCGCCGGGGTTATGCCGCCCAGGATATCCGTTCCGCCTTGATCGGCAGCCAGGGACGGCTCTTGATGAAAGGATTACGCAACGGATTTTATGAACAGGGCGATCTGGGTAAACTGGAGAGCATCGCTTTTCAGAATCGGGACCATCTGGATCAGCCCCTGGGTATCAAAACCCATACCATCAAGGACGGACTTTTCATTCCCGGCCCGCACATGGCGATGATTATGCCCACCGATACGGCCATGGCCAAACCCTTGCAGGCATTTACGGCGGATGCCGAGCGCAACACCCCCAGCCTGATCCATCCCAGTTACATGGAATCTCATATTTCCCTGCGACTACCCCGGGGTTACCACCCGGCTTATCTGCCTAAAAATGTGGATATGCAAACAGCGGTGGGCAGCTACGCTATACACTACGCGCTACAGGGGCAAATCCTTCATATCGACCAACGCCTGAAACTCCCGGAGTTTGTCATCAGTGCCAAAGACTATCCGGATTTGCATCGTTTGGCGTTATTGAGTTCCAGCAGTACCCGCGAGGGGTTACTGCTGGTGAAAAAAAATCCGGCACGATAAAACTCATGCCGGATATCCATGAGGTCCTTCCCGAGAAAGACGGACCTCAAAAAGCCATTAGAACTTAGCGGCTAGACTGGCACCAATAAAGGTAGGCGCTCCCGCTTGGGCGGCAATATAGTTACCACCGTCCTTCGCACTTTGCAGCTGAACATATTCATACGGGTTATAATTTGCATTAAACAAATTATCCACGTAAAAGTCAAAAGTAAGCTTTTTGACTCCCATATCATCAGGCCGCCAAGAATATCCCAGATTAAGATTGGTAATATTATAAGGATGTAAAGCAATTCCTGCAGGAGCACCCTTATTGGTGTTGATGTACTGAGAACCGACCACATTGTTAACGGACAAAAAAGTATCATCCCAGAAAATATGTAACTTATTGATTTATTGCTCTCCGGATTTAACGGGAAAAACAATGTTCCATCCTGAGTCGATGTGTCTCTGAGAGAATAGCGCATTCCTAGAACAATAAAGTTTCATCCTGACGTCTGTCGGCAGGAATCCCTTGTGCTTGCGCTATACCCATGACACATGAGCAGCGCAACCAGATGCCCCATCCTGGGTATGTTTACTCACCACATCCACAAAATTCTGGACAACGTGGCCCTTCTCCAGATGCGAACAGAGTATGGTCATCTGCAGATCGATCTTGGCTTGGTCACTCAACCACTCCTTCGGCATAGCCTCAAACAATCCCGAAATGAGCCCAGATTCCTGGCTGAATTGGCGCGCGCGATCATTCACGGACGGATCAGAGGAATCAGCACAATCATGGGTCGTGCCGCCGGACCTGTGGTCCCGTGGATCAGTTTTGCAGCCTGCGACGCACCTTCAATCGCTGCTCTCTCATCGCTCTCCTGCCCTAGCAGACTGTCGGAGTTTCGTTTGCGAGAGCTAAACGCAATCAAATACTCTTGACATTGTAGCAAGCTTCAAGGTTTATGATGGACGGATAGTGGGTTGCATATAGTTTCTCGGAATCCTTCTTTAAGACGTGATACACTGTACACAGCGGGCATCACCCGAGGAGATATATTCATGGATGACAAAACCCGTGGACACCTTGAGATTGGCATAGACGGGATGACCTGCGCCTCTTGTAGCGCGCGGGTGGAACGGGCGCTGGGCAAACTGCCCGGCGTAACCTCGGCCAATGTGAACCTGGCGACTGAGCGCGCCGAGGTACTTTTCGACCCACAGCAACTCGATGCCGCACGTATCGCCGAGACGATCCGCGAGACCGGCTACGTACCGGTGACCGATGAGATAGATCTTGTGGTAGAGGGCATGACCTGCGCTTCCTGTGTGGGCCGCGTAGAACGTGCACTCAGGCAGCAATCCGGAGTACTGGAGGCTGTGGTTAACCTGGCTACTGAGCGTGCGCATGTGCGCTACATCCCGGCGATGATCAGTACGGACGAATTGGCCAGCACCGTAAGCGAGGCGGGTTACGCCGCGCATCCTGTTCAGGAAGACGGGGAGCAGGATGTCAACGAGGCAGACCAGCGCCGTGTGAGTTTGCGCGCCATGGGTCGTGATGTCATCGTAGCTGCGGTGCTGGCCCTGGCGATTTTGGTGCTGTCCATGGGTGCCACATTCGTCCCAGCCTTTGATCATGCGCTGATGGTCGCGAGTCCCTTTGCGCATTTCTGGGAGTGGGTGCAGTTTGTGCTTGCCAGTATCGTTTTGTTCGGACCCGGTCGGCGGTTTTTCCGGCCAGGCCTGATCGCGTACCGCCACCTGTCGCCAGACATGAACTCCCTGGTGGCCACCGGCACCGGCGCGGCCTGGGCTTACAGTGTGTTGGTGTTGGTGGCGCCCGCATGGTTTCCACTCGATGCACGACATGTGTATTTCGACTCAGCCGCGGTCGTTATCGCAGCCGTACTCGCTGGCAAGTACTTGGAGGGGTTGGCCAAGGGCCGCACCTCATCGGCCATTCGCAAGTTGGCCGGCTTGCAGGCAAAAACCGCGCATAGGCTCGATGCGAATGGTATCGAGCAAGAGGTGCCGGTATCGCGGCTGCGCACTGGCGAGCGCATCGTGGTGCGTCCCGGTGAACGCATTCCAGTGGACGGACGCGTAGTCGAGGGGCGCGCACATGTAGACGAGGCTATGCTGACCGGCGAACCCCTGCCTTCGGCCAAGACCATGGATGACACCGTAGTGGGTGGCACCATCTGCCAGGATGGGCGATTGGTCGTAGAGGCCACCTCCGTCGGGCGCGACACCGTACTGGCACATATCATCCATCTGGTAGAGAGCGCACAGACCGGCAAACTTCCGATTCAGGGGCTGACCGACCGTGCGGTACGGGTGTTTACCCCAGTCGTGCTGGTCATCGCGTTGACAACCTTCGGCGTCTGGATAGCCTTGACGGGCAATGTCAGCATCGCACTGGTCGCGGCAGTCGCCGTGCTGGTGGTGGCGTGCCCCTGTGCCATGGGATTGGCAACGCCAGCGGCGATCATGGTGGGCACCGGACGTGCGGCGGAACTCGGCGTGCTGTTTCGCAAAGGCGAGGCACTGGAGACGCTATCACATGTCGACACCCTACTATTCGACAAGACTGGCACGTTGACCGAAGGCCGTCCCGCCCTCGTTGATCAGGGTGGCCCCGATCCCGCGACAGCACTGGGTCTGGCTGCAGCGTTGGAATCGGCTTCCGAACATCCGCTCGGGCGGGCTATTGTCACTGCGGCCGGCGAGGGCGGCATTCACTTGCCTACAGTCAACAATTTCCGCTCTATTGCCGGCTATGGGATCGAAGGTGAAGTGGAAGGCCGTATGGTGCGTGTCGGCGCCCGACGATTTATGGAGCGCGAAAATGTACTGCTGGGGGATAACGCCGAGACTGCGGCACAAATAGAGAACGACGGGCGCACGGTGGTATTCGTCGCGGTCGACGCAACGCTGATCGGGTGGCTCGCCATTGCCGATCGCATCAAACCGGAAGCGTATATGGTGGTACAGGCATTACGCGCGCGTGGGCTGCAGGTAGCCATGGTCACTGGTGATACGCGAGCTACCGCTCAGTCTGTTGCCAGGCAATTACAGATCGAGCAGGTGCACGCCGAGGTGCTACCCCAGGATAAGGCGAAAGTCGTCACCCAGTTGCAGGAACAGGGCCGACAGGTCGCCTTCGTCGGCGATGGTATCAATGACGCTCCAGCGCTCGCACAGGCTAATGTCGGCATTGCACTCGCCTCAGGCACGGACATCGCCATCGAAGCAGCAGACGTGACCCTCACGCGCGGACAGCTCGGCGAGGTGGTCACGGCACTGACGGCGGCACGGCGCACACTGAGCAATATCCGTGGCAATCTGTTCTGGGCATTTTTCTACAATATTCTGCTGATCCCGGTTGCGGCTGGCGTGGCCGTGCCTATCGGCATCCATCTGAATCCGATGGTGGCTGGTGTAGCCATGGGGCTGTCCTCCGTCTTCGTGCTCAGCAACAGCCTGCGCCTTAAACGGCTCAAGGCTTATGTGCCAACGGTAACGCCGGGCGCGGTACCGAATACCGCACTCGAACCCGCTCATTCCTGAGCAATCGTTCAAACGAGGAGAATCCATATGAGTCAGTTCGTTTTCAGCGTACCCGCCAAGGGCGATTTTGATACCACCGTGGCGCAGGTCACCGAAGCCCTCAAGGTTGAAGGCTTCGGCGTGCTCACCACGATCGACGTGGCCGCCACGCTCAAGGCCAAACTGGGCATTGAGGGACGGCCCTATGTCATTCTTGGCGCTTGCAACCCGCACTACGCCCATCAGGCGTTGGTGGCCGAGCCCGACATCGGCGCCCTGCTGCCTTGCAACGTAGTGGTGCGTGAGGACGACGATGGCAAGGTGAGCGTGGTGTTCATGGATCCTGCCGCTGTACTCGGCATGGTGGACAAGCCGCAAATTACCACGCTCGGCATCGAGGTGCGCGACAAACTCCAGCGTGTAGCTGATGCCGTGCGCGGTTGAATAATACTTATAGGAGCGTATCGAGTAATCCCTTTCACTTCATTTTCAACAGGAGAAAACCCATGAGCGATATCAATCTGAAGATCACCGGCATGACTTGCGGGCATTGCGTGCGGGCCGTGACGAAGGCGCTGGAAGGCGTGCCCGGCGTTGAAAAAGCGGACGTCACTCTCACGCCAGGAGAAGCTGTAGTGCATGGTCAGGCAAGCACCGCCGCATTGATCGCTGCGGTCAAGGAAGAAGGCTATGAGGCGGAGGTGCGGGGCTGAAGCCCCGCACACCGACCGTCATGTCTGATCCGGTACTGCTCTACACCAGTCCCGGCTGCCCCGACTGCGCCGCCGTGCGCCGTTACCTCAAGGAACACGATGTCGCATACGAGGAACGTGACGTGACTGCTCCCGGCGTGGCTGAGGAAGCCAAATCACGCTACGGAGTGCGGGTCGCGCCAATCACGGTGATCGCTGGCGAGGCGTTATGGGGAACATTTGCTCATCAGAAGCCACGGCTTGATGAATTGCTGGCCGGGACCTAAAACTTTACTGAACATGGGGATAAAAGCACATGAATGACTACAAACGGTCATAGGATGGACCGTAGAGCAAGCTGGATGCTTCTCCTCGTTTAATATTGCGCCTTCTGACTCGGGCAAGGTGGTTGGAGATGCTCCAGATCCAGATGTAAGTGCTATCTGTCGGCAACGATCACTTGGGCGTGGCTCAAGGGGATGGGCGCAGGAGGAGGGGAAATGTTTAATGGCGTGATGCTTTTGTGGTTTATCCTTACCGCGTTATCAGTACTGTTTGTTGCGGTTGATATTCGCGCCACACCAGAGTCCAAGGTTCTCAAGTGGGGCTTTGTATTGCTACGGGACCGCTCGGCGCGTTCCTGTACGTATTGGGTTGTCGAGAGCCACTACCTGGGTTGCACGAGGGGTATGTCTCGACACGTTGGAGGCAGGTGCTGGGCTCCACTATGCATTGCGTCGCCGGGGATGGGGTTGGCATTGTGATACTAGACACCTTACGAGGTCTTTTACGCTTCAGGTTTCCTGGGCGCAGAGGGCGGGTGGTTATTATTTGACTTCGCCGACCCCAAAAAACCAACAAGAAAAGAGGGGTAGGCGGCGGCATCGTGCGCCAAGTACCATTTCACGGTATGGCTATCATCCAGATTATTGGAACGCGAACACCCTGCAAGGGCGGTTATTACGAACAGCGCGACGAGGAGCTTATTCATGACGGCGTCCTTTCCAATTATCATGCGATCAGTCGCTCTCACTCTTGGCTCAAGCGCTATCATGTGCAGTGATGGTTAGTTTAACTACCTCGATGGGGCTAACTATCGAGATGGACTGCGATGACGCAAGCTGGCGCATGTCAGATGGCGGCATGGCGTGATGGAGGATAACCGACGCGACGAACACCGCCACCCCCAACGCACTTTGGATATTCACTGCGTGCGCACAGCGCCCCACGGGGAGGGTTCCAGTATTGTCTACACTGTGAACACTGTACATCCAGAATCCTGGCAACTTGGAGCATGGATGTGGGTCCCTTCCCGCCCGCTCCACAGATCCAGCATCGGAAGATGTTACTTGACCGTAAAAGACCAGCGACCATCGGTATGATGCCCATCAGTTGATCGAAAATTCGCTTTGCACACCTGGGTTATTGAAGGAGTTCAGCATATTTGGCCACAGTAGCAGGACCGTCCACCTCCCAGGTTGGATCTGGAATTTAACCTTCACCTCAGCACGATACCAAAGACAGTGTTAAAGTTAGGCCGCGCTGTTTATCGCTGACAGACACCAGATTCCTCGTCCCAGGTAAATTATCTTACAGTTAATACGGATACGGTTACATGCGGCAAATTGTCGCACCCCCATCGCTTTGCAATGCCTTGTTACGGCGAGCGAGGGGCGGCTGCATTGTCAGGACATCTGATACCCTTTTGTTTAAGGACCCTAACGGATCAGAACAGGAAACCCATCCCTGCCCCGAAGTAATGGGTAAATCCACCTAGGTTTCCGCTCAGGCGCACACCTTCTTCGAGGTCTATCTCACAGGAGGGGGTCAGCAGGTACTGCACACCGCCGTCCGCATCAAAACCGGACCACAGGCCCGGCCCCGTGCGGCTTTGTCCGTAGACCTCGCCATAGAACTGCAGATTCCACAAGGGCAACCAGGTAAAGGTGATGTCCGGATTAACGCTGGTGAAGCGACCACCTCCTGCGAGTGCGGGATTGGTCTGAGATGTGACGCCCAATTGCAAGGATATCCCGGTGTCGTCGCTTGGGGCATAGGTAACGATGCCGTTAAAGGCTACTCCTGTCCCCCGGCTGCCAAACGCCGGGCTCCCGGAGGGTAGGGTAAACAAGCTTTCCACGGCCCCCAGCCAGTGTTTGGTATAGCCCAATTCGTGCTTGATGCCGACCGTGGTGGCCGAGAACCCCTGGAGATGTGGGCTGCCTGGGACCTGCTGGAGATTGTCGTTGGGCGGCAGCAGGACGAATTCGTTGTGGCCCGGCAGGCCAAAGCGCAATTCCGCCTCGGGGAAATTATCGGCAGTGCCGCCTCCGGTTCCCGTAAGGTTGGCGTGTTGGTAACCAGCTTCCAGTACGGCTTGGCCGTATTGCACCACGCACGCGCTGTCAGACACCGTGGGCCGATCTAGCAGAGCGAGTAATGCGGATGGTCCGGTGCAGGGATTTTGGACGGCATCATCTGCACGTACGGCTTGGATGCTCATGATAAGCGTTGCCAGCAAGGCGGTAATAGGGAAAAAATTTATTTTATTCATGTTGGTTCCTTTTCAAAATGCCTGCCAGGGCACTCCCACGAATCAGCGGTTATGCTTAGAAACAGACAATTTTCGTATATGAATATAAAATATAACGTTTACTGCCCAATTTGTGGCACCTCCTTAATAAGCCCGCACCCTAATCAATGCATCCCGCGGGTAAAACCAATCGCCACCAGTATCAGCATGGCGACGATGTAGAGCCGCAGCCCCCAAAACGCGGTTTTCACCGCACCTTGAACGGGTGCACGGGATAATGGCGCCAACTCTCCGCCCCCTTCTGCCTGAAGAAAGCTTGCAAAGTCATCAGAGACATCCAATGTTTCCTTGGGGTCAGGATAATAGTCTTTATTTTGCATGTGCCATCTCCTAAAGTGCGTGAGGGAAAACCACCGTAAATCCATAGAGACCGTCGGCGACCATCAGTAAACCCACAATGCTGAATGCCGCCATATTCTGCCAAGGACGATTCACATGCTGACCCATGATTTCAGGGTCGTTCAGCAATAGCAGCAGGAACATCATTGCCGCTGGCATGAAGATGGAGGCGACCACTTGAACGGTGAGGTTCAAAAATCCCAAAGGAGCATGTGGGAGCAGGACGATCAAGGCCGCCAAAGCCGTACCTAGAAGCCCAGACAAATAGAACGGGAGTGCATGTTGAGGCCGTAAATTGATGCTTCGCGGCAGTTTAAGCGCCTCGCCCACGGCCCAGGAAGTGCTTGCGGTAATCGCGATGGCGGCAATCAGACCGGCCTCGACCAGTCCCAGCCCAAAGAGCGCGGTACCGACAGACCCGATTGGGCTATGTGCAAGAGCTGCCATGATACGGTGTATTCCGAAATTTCCCGCGCCGGACAACCCATACACCCAAGATCCTGTCAGGGCAACCAAGGCTATGGCGACCAGCCCCATCAGAATGGTGCCAATGGCGGTGTCGGCCTGGCCAATGGGGATATCCTTTTCTGTCAGGCCTTTGTCTACCACGCTCGATTGCTGGAAAAAGAGCATCCATGGCGCAATCGTCGTGCCCAGGTTTGCGAGAATCACATAAACAAAGCCGCTTACCGCGATACCCGCAGGGATGTGCCAGCTCCCCAAGGCCTTTACCACCTGTCCCCAGTGTGGATGGGAAGCAATGGCCAGCGGGACAAAAATCAAGTTTCCAACAGCAACCCAAAGCGCCACCCGTTCCCAGGTGTGATAACGCAAAAATAAAAGCACTCCTGCAACGATGAAAAATCCGCCCAATGCGCTCCAAACAGCGGGCACGCCAAACATCTTCATCCCTATGGTGATACCGATGAATTCTGTAACGAGGGTGAGGATGTTGGCGACGACCAGATCGAAGAGGGAAAAGGCGCCCCAAAAAGGGCCATAACGACCCCAGATCATTTCGGCATGCCCGCGGTGTGTCACTGCGCCAAGACGGACGGTCATCTCCTGCACCACATAGGCCACCGGGACCATGAGGATGAGAAACGGAATGAAAAATCCGATCCCGTAGGCGGCGCCGGTTTGGGCGTAGGTGATCACCCCACCAGCATCATTATCCGCGATCATAACGAGAATTCCTGGCCCGATGAGGGTGAGAAAGAGCCAGAGCCGTTTCCAAAAGGAAGAGCGCTGAATCAATGCTTCCCGTTGCTGGTGGACCCGCCAGCGGTCAGCCACCCGGTGGCGCTGATCCTCGGGAAGTGATGCCAACAGGTTAGTGATATTTTTGGTTTGTACCTCTGTCGCCATCGTATGCTCCTTTACGGGCATGCGACTGGGACGCACTCACGGCGGCGCGCACAAAACAACGATAATGAATGGAAATATTCCATCACCCGAGGACCGGGTGATGGCAACAGCAACTATGCCAGGATGACCCGATCTACGAACTGCAACGGTGCTTTGTGAAAGCAACTAGGGTCACTGTCCAAGTCGCTGGCCCTCCTGTGTGAAGAATTCAGGGGCCTTTGTACCGGTAGAAAACGGAGATGTCAACCATGGGTTTTTGCTATTGGGGTTTAGGGAGCAACGGAACGTAAAACCGGGTTAACCCCTTGTCCAAAGCTGTTGTCTGATTTCTTTCGGTCACGGCTTGTCCGTGCAAGCCGAACCGCTGCACGGTTTAACGGGATGAAACGGGCGCACGTAGCGCTTGCAAGGATTGCCGCAGGACATTAAGCGCGGAGCTGAGAAACACGCTGGAGATAAGGGCACCGACGATGATGTCCGGCCAGCGCGAGGCAAGCAGGTAAATGCTGCTGGCGGCTAGTAAGACACCGACATTGGCGATCAAGTCATTTCGAGAGCACAGCCAACTGGAACTCATGTTTAGGTTGTGGCCACGGGATCGGTACAGAAGAAAAAAACACGCAAGATTAGCGATGAGTGCCAGCATGCCGACGATTCCCATCGTTTCTATACCCGGCATGACGGGGTGAAACGCCTTGTAGGCCGCAGTCCCCAGCACACCAAGCCCAAAGGCGAGCATGAAGCCGCCCTTTACCAAGACAGCAACTGTCTGTCGGCGCGCCGACCGTGCCAGCGCGAAGAGGCTGAACCCATACACCAAGGCATCGCCCAGCATGTCCAGCGCGTCCGCCAGCAGCGAAATTGAATGGGCGATTAGGCCCGCCGAGCCTTCCACGAAATACATGACAGCGTTGATGGCGAGCACGATCCACAGTACACGCCTGTGACTGTCGCGCATGGCGTCTATCTCGCAGCTTTTGTCTTCACAGCAATTAGCCATTTGTGGGATCCCTTGAGTTTGCTGTACCTAGCGGTAGCGTACGTTAAATATTCTGCTTCCTCGATATTTCTGGTGGGAGCCGAAGCGGGCGAGGCGGTCTTGGGCTTCTTCGGGGGTGGGCCCTCGGGCTCCAGTCGGGTTCATGACCTTTTCCTCAATAGTTTTGATTCAGGCCATAGCCCCCATACCGAAGAAATACTTGTTCAACGATCTGTACTGATTAGGTACAGGTGATGAGGATTTGAAGGGCCGAACATCGGCTTGCATTGGCGATATGATCAGCCGGTCGGCGATATCGCTTGAATACCAAGTACCGGAGTTTATGACAAGCCGATCCTCAAAGGTGTTGATGGCATATCCTGTCTCTTTCCTAATCCCCTGAGGACATTGGTCTTCAGAGTATCTATAATTGTGGAAAAGAAATCTTCTCGAAGCCATATTCTTGGATCCTTGCATAAACCTTCCGGAAAATCTCAAACCCGATGATCCGGCGCCAGTGCGCACGGGTGGGCCGGATCGCCAGCCTCCACCTGCAAGGTGGGGTGGTCGATGCGAAAGCGCCTCTGCAATTCATTGCTGATCCGGTTCAGGAGCGCGTCTCCGGGGTAGCCGTTGGGCATGACCAGATGCACGGTCAGCGCCGTTTCGGTGGTGCTCATGGCCCAAATGTGCAGGTCATGTACCGCCGCCACATCCGGCAGGGCGGCGAGATAGGCGCGTACCGCCTGGGTTTCGATTCCTTCGGGCACGCCGTGCAGGGTCAGGTTGAGGGAGTCCCTCAGCAAGCCCCAGGTGGTGATCACGATCACCGCGCTGATGAGCAGGCTGACCGTGGGATCCAGCCAAAACCAGCCAGTAAACAGCATCCCGATCCCCGCCAGGACCACCCCGAGCGATACAGCGGCATCGCCCGCCATGTGCAGAAATGCCGCCCGGATATTCAGATCGCCCTTGCGCCCCGCCATGAACAGCAGGGCGGTCCCAGTATTGATCGCCACTCCGAAGGCTGCGACGCCAATGACTATGTCGCTTGCCACGGGCGTGGGATGCAGCAGGCGCTGAATCGCTTCCCAGGCGATCCCGCCAGTCACCACCAAAAGGAATACGGCATTGGCCAGAGCCACCAGAATAGACGAGCTGCGCAGCCCGTAGGTAAAGCGCGCCGAGGGCTGGCGGCGAGACAGTGCCGTGGCGCCCCAAGCCATGAGTAAGCCCAGGATGTCACTCATGTTATGTCCGGCATCCGCCAGCAAAGCCAGGGAATGTCCAATCATCCCAAACACGACCTCAGCCAGCACGAAGCTCAGGTTGAGCGCCACCCCGATGGCAAAAGCGCGGCCGTAGTTTGCCGGACCGTGGGCATGGCTATGCGCGTGGGTATGATGGCGACCAGCGGTATGGCCGGCATGGTCATGAGAATCGTGTGCCATACATCATCCTTCTCTGCAAAAATCCGAATGAATTGCCATTAAAAACCTTGTAGTCACTACATGGTCAAGGATTTATACTGCTCTTTTTGGGGGGATGATATGCGAATTGGCGAACTTAGGCAGGCCACGGGCGTGGATCCAGAGACCATCCGTTATTATGAACGGATAGGCCTCTTGCCCGCGCCAGTTCGGCGGGCGAACGGCTATCGAGCTTATGGCCCCGCGCATCTGGAACGGCTTGCCTTTATTCGCCACTGTCGGGCGCTGGACATGCCACTCGCGGACGTGCAGCGACTCTTGCATCTGCTGGATCATCCGCTGGACGATTGCCTGGACGTGGATCGGTTGATCAATACGCATCTGGCTCATGTACAGGGACGGCTCCAATCGCTACAAGCGCTGGCGAGGCAGCTTGAGCAACTGCGCGGATGCTGCCACGGGCGGCATACCACCGCCGAATGCGGTATCCTGCATGAGTTGGTGACCGCTGCCCAAGGGGAAGGGTGTGTGTGCCACGGCGGTTCGGCCCCGAACAGCCCGGAGGTCATAGAAATCTCCTAAGGCCTTCATTCATGCAGATGGTGCATATTGGGAGTGTGAGGGTGGTCGTGGGTTAAGGGTTGGTGACGATGCGGGTGCCAGTGGCGGACACCGGGCGCCATCGGGAACGGGTGCCCATGCCGTCACAAAACCTTGGTTTTCAAGCTGGCTTTTGGAGTTATCGCTATTGGGGTTTGGGGGAGCCCGGAACGTAAAGCCCGGTTAACCCCTTGTCCAAAGCTGTTGTCTGATTTCTTTCGGTCACGGCTTGTCCGAGCAAGCCGAACCGCTGCACGCCTTAACGGGATGAAACGGGCGCACGTAGCGCTTGCAAGGATTGCCGCAGGACATTAAGCGCGGAGCTGAGAAACACGCCGGAGATAAGGGCACCGACGATGATGTCCGGCCAGCGCGAGGCAAGCACAAGCAGGTAAATGCTGCTGGCGGCTAGTAAGACACCGACATTGGCGATCTCGCAGCTTTTGTCTTCACAGCAATTAGCCATTTGTGGTATTCCTTGAGTTTGCTGTACCTGGCGGTAGCGTAACCTCTGTACCGGCTGTTCGACGAATATATACCCGAATACCTCACCAAAATAACTCTAAAATCCGTTATGGTGATTTTGCCTTACGCCAACAAGCGGCAGCGCACTGCTGGCTGTATCCCGCGCAGCCTTTACCCGATGACGGTGGGCTTGCGGTTCTGCAGTAGCACCGCAAGCAGTCCGTGCCCGTCCAAGTGTGTTTCCACCCCCAAAGACCATGAGAAGCAAACCGCCAAGTGGTCAGCCGTTGGGTAACCATCTTCACAACGAAAAACCCATCCTATCAGGTGAATCTCATGATTTCAGCGAAAGGGAACTGCTGTTTTTAGAATTAAGCATGCATTCTTTCCTGAACTTTCGACGGCCAAAATGACGGGAGTTTTACCTTTCAGCGCCACGACCAATTTCCCGTCCGACCGTCCCTCGCCCACAAAGGCATCGTCCCGTTACACCAAGCCATCCGGCTGATAGATGCTAGCGTTCCTGCTCGTCACGAAGGTCTAATGGCGCTGGTGGCCACATCAATAAGTGTTTATTGCCTGTATTCGTTTGCCAATCTCGGCAACCTTTTGGGCGTCCTTAACGACTTCCTTCCAGTGACCATCCTTGATCTGTACAATCATGGTGTACGTTAAATATTCTGCTTTATCTGTCAGTATTTTTGTCTCATACCTCGGATTGGTTGGCGCATGATCTTCGCGTGCATAGGCAGATAATGGTGCGGTCATAAGAATCGTCATCATAAAACCCCGCAGGGCAGCATGGCGAAGTCTGATTGTCATGATCCGTATTTCTTTGCATGTCTCTTGGTGGGGTGTTCCCGGTGTCATGGCGAATCTTCCTGTATTGACTCAGATGAATTTAGTAACGATCCAGTGGATGATATAACTCGATAATATATCAGTGCTATTTCCAGAGGTTCCGACTTGGCTGGATTACAGGGTTACTCCGTATTTTCATTGTTTGACCGGCGTGATCCTGGTGATGACGTACCCCCCGGCGGTATCCTTTGCGAAACTGAAATTCACCATTTCTCCGGCCTTGTAGCCGTTGAGCATGGCCGTGTTCTGGAGCAGGAAATTCATTGACATACTGGGCCAACCAAGGGCCTTGACGGGACCCATGGCAATGTTGACCGTGTTCGCATCAGGATTGATGCTGTTGATTTTACCCTGCCCCATGAAGGTCTGGGCCTTGGTCGCTTGGCCTGATACGGTGCCCATATTGTCCATGCTTGGCATGTTGCCCATGGCCGCATAAGCCGGAAGCGTGACCGCTGCCGAACACGCTAGGATGAGGGTGAAATAAAAACGTTTCATGTTCGTCTCCTTGCTGTTGGTGAACTGTTCGTTTATCAAAGTCTAAGCACCTGGTTATGGCAACAATTTCCAGTTGGCCTTTTTCCACCCACGGCGAAATTGCGCGTCCGTACCACTCGCCTATCCATCACTCATGCCTGATTTTCGTGACATCTCTGTTATGGCACTTCGAAAAACCCTAGTTTTTGCAGGATGCCGAGCTGTAACCATTTGATTATTTTTGGTCGACTTTTCGTTCGGCGGAGTTTTTCGAAGTGCCCGTTTTTGAAGTAATATCGTCCAGATCTTCCGTCCCGCCGCTCGGGTCCGCCTGGATACTGATCCCAGCGTTCCAATCGGTAAGAAGGGCTTGGTGTTCCGACTCGGTGAACCCCTTGTGGCCGTGGATCATGGCCGATATCAAACCGTGGCGGCCCGCGATCTCGTGCGCCATCACGAGCGCCACATGGACAATGACGAAGGCAAGCAACAGAAAGAAACCCCATTCATGCATCACCATCAACGGGGAGTGCATCGCTTCACTATCCGGCATAAGCGAGAGGCTGATTCCCAAGGCGATCTGCGCCACGGCAATCAGGAAAAAGGCGAGGTAGGCAGGACCGGCGAAAGCGTTATGCCCCCGATAGGGAGAAATCGGGCGGCGGAAGCCGCTCAGATAACAGGAGAGGGTTTCCCGCCAGATGCGGCGCTGGGCTGACGTCAGGGGCAGGAGGTCGCGCCAGCGCGCCGTCGGCGGGCCGACAAAGAGCCAGATGATGCGCACCACCAGCCCGGCGGCGAAAGCATAGCCGCCGACATAATGGATGATGTCGATCTTCCCCATCAGGGTGTCAGACATGTCGTTACCCAAGGCCAGGAGGGTAGCGCCTGAGGTGAATTGCGCCATCATGGCAAGCGCCATCCACCAATGCAGTGCCCGCAGCAACGGGTCCCAGACAGGGTGCAGGATATAACGGTTATCCGTTGTCGATTTCATACTTCCTCCAGGATCTGCGTATCATTGACCAGGCCCACAAATATCCGTGGAACAGCCCTCACCATCGCGCAGGGCCGACTCCGCCGCTTTGCATCCAGATGGTCCCGGGGCCCTGTGCGCGGCATATGCCCCAGTTCGCTCCTGCGGCCAGATCCGTAGAAAGCGATCCCAGTCCGATGGGTTCCCATTGGATCGAGGGATCACGAGCGATCCATGCCCCCGGATCCAGGTCCAAAGACTCCCCTTTTGCCAGCGTGAGTTCCCAGACATCACCGTGACCATGCAGCCAAACCAACCCCTCCGCGTCGCCCGCCACGGAAAAGCGATCAACGCTTGGCGTAGCGTCCCCTGTGACCCAAGGTCCGTCGCTTCCGCCGGAGAAGCTCTCGATGTGGACCGCGCCGCTCGCCGCCAGAAAGTGCGGGGCGGGTGCCAACAAGGTATTTCCGTCATGCAGGCTCACCCCGAATATCTTGCCGACGCAATCCCGGCTGAGACTCAGTGACCCGGGTCCGGATGCCATCATCAGCCACGACGGATGGTCCCAGAAACTTCGTGCGGTTTTTGGCGACGTGGCCGAAATGACGGTTTTCGGGTCTTTCCACAATAGGGTGTGATGCTCGAAGAGCACAAAACTCAAAGGGTCCAAGTCCAACGTCAATATCGGGGTTAATTCCCCTTCCAAACGGAAGCGGATCCCAGCATGCCCCCCACCTTCCACCTTCGCCGATGTCAATAATTTCGGTTCCATCATCGATCCTCCACGCCTACGCTTCGTTAGTGTTGCCACGAACTTCTCCTTCTGCACTTCGCGCGCCATCATCACCGCAGGCCCAATCGCCGTTTCTGCCACAGCGCATAAAGGGCAGGAATCACCAGCAGCGCCAGTAACGCGGCGCTAAACATGCCGCCCACCATGGGCGCGGCAATGCGCTTCATCACATCGGCACCGGCGCCATGACTGAACATGATGGGTAAGAGGCCACCCACCACCAGGGTCAAGGTCATGGCCAGAGGCCGCAGGCGCAGCATGGTCCCCTCGATGACGGCAAGCTGAAGGTCATGCCAGGTCCGCAAGGCGTCACGGGCCTGCCGCCGGAGGAGTGCCTGGTCCAGGTAGAGAAGCATCACCACCCCGAATTCTGCCGCCACGCCCGCCAAGGCAATGAAACCCACCGCCACCGCCACCGAGAGCTTGTAATTCAGCCAATAGATGAGCCAGAAACCACCCACCAGAGACAGGGGCAAAGTCAGCAGGATGATGGTCACCTCCACCCAGTTTTTAAAATTGAAGTAGAGGAGCAGGGCGATCAGCAGAATCACCGCAGGAATGACCAGTTCCAGGCGCTTGGCGGCCTGCTCCATGACCTGATACTGGCCTACCCAGGAGACGGTATAACCTCCCGGTAGATTGACGGCTTTCGCAATGGCTGCTTTGGCTCGGGGCACATAGGCACCGATGTTGGTGCCGGGCTTCAGATCGATGTAGACCCAGCTGTTCAGACGACTGTTGTCGCTGGTGAGCATGGCGGGGCCCCCCTCAATGCGGAGATCGGCTACCTGGGCCAGAGGGATCTGGGCACCACTGGGCGTGGCGATGCGGCTTTCCATCAGGGTGGACAGGGATTGGCGCAGTTCCCGGGGGTAACGGAGATCCACCGGGAAGCGTTCCAGCCCTTGTACTGCGGTGGTCAGGACCTTGCCACCGATGGCCGTTTCCACGAGACGGTTCACATCCGCCACCGAAAGGCCATAACGGGCGGCCTTGGCGCGATCGGTGTGGATGACGATGTAGCGGCCGCCGGTGACCCGAGCGGCATAGGCGCTCTGGGTACCGGGTACCTTGCGCAGGACGGTCTGGAGTTCCTGCCCCAGGCGGTTCAGGGTATCGAGATTCGTTCCGCCGATTTTAATGCCTAGTGGTGTCTGCAGACCGGTAGTCAGCATATCCACCCGTCCTTTGAGCGGCTGTGTCCAGATACTCGACAGGCCGGGAATGCTCATGGCTTTGTTCATCTTGCTTTGCAGCTTCTGCATCGTCATCCCGGCTGGCCACTGGTCGGGATTCTTCAAGTTCACCACTGTATCGAACATGGACAGGGGCGATTGGTCTGTCGCCGTCTGGGCCCGTCCCGCCTCGCCAAAAACCGTTTTTACCTCGGGAAAAGTCTTGAGGATGCGGTCCGTCTGCTGCAGGAGCGTGGCCGCCTGGCCGATGGAGACTGCCGGATCCTGGGTGACCGGCATGTAGAGCAGCGTCCCCTCGTTCAGGGGTGGCATAAATTCCGACCCCAGGCGGTTCCAGGGGTAGTAGAGGGTGGCCGCGAGCAGCAGGGCGAGGACCAAAATGATCCAGGGGGCGCGCAGGACACCGTGGATGACTGGTCGGTAGAGGAAAGCCAGGACCCGATTCAGGGGGTTTTTGCTTTCGGGGAGGATGCGACCGCGAATGAACCAAGCCATGAGGATGGGCACCAGGGTTACCGAGAGCATGGCGGCGGCGGCCACGGAAAATGTCTTGGTGAAGGCGAGCGGCGCGAAGAGCTTGCCCTCCTCGCCGCCCAAGGCGAAGACCGGCAGGAAGGAAACAGCGATGATAATCAGCGAGAAAAACAGTGCCGGACCGACCTCCTCCGCCGCCGCCATCGCCGCCGCCCAGGGGTCGCCACCGGGGTTGTGTTCCAAATGCTTGTGCATGTTTTCGATCATGACCACGGGGGCATCCATCATCACGCCGATGGCGATGGCGATGCCGCCCAGGGACATGATGTTGGCGGGGACACCCATGGCCCACATGATAAGGATGGCGGCCAGTATTCCCAGCGGCAGGGCGACGAGGGCCACCAGCGCCGAACGTGCACGCAGCAGAAAGAGCAGGGAGATGAGCGCCACCGCCAGGGATTCTTCCAGCAACTTGCCGGTCAGGGTATGAATGCTGCGCTGGATGAGCGGGGCCTGGCTGTAAGTGGTGACGACCTGCACCCCCTTGGGTAGGGAGGGCTGGATTTCCTTGAGCTTGCGCTCAATCTGGTGGATGAGGGCATAGGCGTTGCCGCCCTGGTTCATCATCACGATACCGCCCACCACCTGGCCGTGGCCGTTGAGTTCGGCGATGCCATTGGGCAACTGCGGGCCCAATTGCACCCGGGCCACCTCCTGCAGCGTAATGGGCACGCCGTCGCGCACCTCCAGCGACGCATCCTCCAGGTCTTTCAGGGAATGGATATAGCCCGAGGTGCGGACGATATAACTGGCATCTCCCATGTCCACCACCGAGCCGCTGGTCTCCCCGTTAGCCGCCCGGATGGCGGCCTCCACCGCCGGCAGGGTCAGGTGGTAGGCGAGAAGTTTTTGTGGATTCACGACCACCTGGTACTCCTGCACCATCCCTCCCACCGTGGCCACCTCCGCGACGCCGGGGATGCCCTGCAATTCGTACTTGAGGAACCAGTTCTGCAAGGTGGTGAGCTGGGCCAGATTCAAGGTCCCGCCGGGGTCGCTGAGGGCATACTCGAAGATCCAGTCCACCCCCGAACTGTTGGGCCCCAGGGCCGGTGTGATCCCCGGCGGCAGCTTGGACTGCACCTGGCTCAGGTATTGGAGTACCAGGTTGCGGGCCTGATAGATGCTGGTACCACTCTTGAAGAGGACGTAGACATAGGAGTCCCCGAACATGGAGTAGCCGCGCACGGCCTGGGCACCGGGTACCTCCTGCAGGGTGGTCTCCAGGGGATAGGTGACCTGGTCCTGAATGATTTGCGGAGCCTGACCCGGGTAGGAGGTCTTGACGATGACCTGGGTGGGCGAGATGTCGGGAAGCGCTTCCAGGGGGATGTTGATCACCGCCAGCGTACCGCCGACGATCAACACCAGGACGGCAATCACGACCAGCAAGCGGTTTTCCATACACCAACGCATGATCGCTCTAATCATGGGATTTGCCCCCCTGACCCATGTTCATCCCGGCCATGGCGCTCGGACCGGATGAGGCCGTTGGCGTTGGCGGGGCACCAGCATTCCCGGCGGGAGCGGCCAGTGCAGAGGATTTCCGGCCCTGAGTCATGTTCTGCGGCTGGGAAACCCCTACGCCCGGCGCGGCACTCGTGGTGGACGCCGTATTGCCCCCTAACATACGGGCCTTGACGGACTGGAACTGGGATTCGGAATAGAGCAGGAACTGGGCACTTTCCACTACCCGGTCCCCCGTCTTAAGTCCCTTGTTGATGGCCACCCAGCCGTCGGCCTCCGGCCCCAGAGCAACCTGGACCGGCAGAAAATGTCCATTATCCTCACCCAGCATCACATAATCCCCCTGAACGGTACGCAGTACGGCGCTGCTGGGGACCGCCAGGGTCTCCTCGGGGCTGGCCAGAATAGTGGCGTCGGCATAGGTGCCGGGGCGCAGGTTTCCCCCGGGATTAGGAAAGCTCAGCCGGGCCGTCACCGTCCGGCTTTTGGGGTCGAGGGTCGGATAGAGGAAGCTCAAACGTCCTTCCCAGGTCTTGCCGGGATAGGCGGGCAGATGCAGGCGCACGGGGTTGCCGATCCGTACCCAGGGCAACTGATAGGAGTAGAGCGCCACATTGACCCATACCCGGTCGAGATTGGCGATTGCATAGACATTCGTCTGCGGCGAGACGTAACCACCCTGGCGCACGTTGAGGGTTTCGACCACCCCGGACGCGGGCGCCATGAGCGGCACGTCCCGCTCCGCCGTGCCGCGCCGGGCGAGCGCCGCGATCTGGCCTTCCGGCATGCCCAGCAGCCGTAATTTCGCCCTGGCTGCCGCCAGCAATGCCGGGTCTTCCGTCGCTCCACCCTGGCGGCGGGCAATGAGATATTCCTGTTGGGCGCTATACAGCTCGGGAGAATATATCTCGGCGAGCACCTGGCCGCGTTGCACGGGGTCACCCACGGCGCGGACATTCAAGCGTGTCACCCAGCCGGAGAAACGCGGAGTGACAGAATAGACCCGATTCTCGTCCACCGCCACGGTGCCCACGGTATGGATGGCATGCCCCATCTGACGGCGCTGCACCGCCACGAGGCGTACCCCCAGGTTTTGCGCCAGGCGCGGATCGATGCTGAGACCGGACTCTTTTTTTGCGTTCGGGCTGGAGGCATAGACCGGGATATAGGCCATCCCCATACTGTCCTTCATCGGATGATTCGAATGGATCTTGGGGTTCATGGGTGCGGCCCAGTAGAGGATGTGCCGTCCCTTGGATGTGCTTTCCTGAGGCCGGGTTGCGGCGACGTTGGCGCTCGGTGCCGCGGCGGGGACCCGCAGCCACCACGCCGCACCCGCCCCAAGGGCTACGCCAAGGACGAGCAGACCCATGCCGATAATCCAGTTGCGTGACTTCATGGTTGCATCTCTCCTTGGGTAGTGAGGAAATCCAGTTCTGCGGCGCTGATGGCCAGGTCGCGGCGGTATTGCAGGCGGGTCAGGGCGTAGTCCAACACATCTTTCTGGGTGCGCAACACCGCGTTCAGTCCGGCGCGCCCCGCCGAGTAGGCGGCGAGCGTTGCGGAAAAGGCATTCCGTGCGGTGGGCAGCAGGCGTTGATCGGTCCGATCCAACTGGGTCTTGAGGGCTATGTAACGGGCGAAGGTGGCGCGCGTCTTCTGGGTCAATGCAAGATGTTGATCGTCGTAGCGGTATTGCGCCTGCAGGGCCTTGGCCCGGGCTGCGGCGACATCCTGGTCCTGGCGGTCTCCCGGAAATATGGGCAGGCTCAGGTCAACACCCGCCGACAGCCAGTTGGGGCTGCCGGGATAGAAATCCTGACCATAATCGACACTGACCGTGACTTCCGGCCAATAGCCACGCTTGGCTACCTGCACGCCAATTTGCGCGGAACGTGTTTGCGCCTGGGCGGCCCGCAGGAGGGGTTGGCCGGAAAGACGGGCTTCCGCCTGAGCCAGGGTGGGCGGGGGTGGCAGGTTCGGCCATTGCTTTTCTATGGACGGCGGTTCCCGCAGATTCAGGATCTGGGCGATTTGCGCCAGATCGCTCGCCCGCTCAGCCTGCAAGCGACTGATGTCATTGGCCAAACTGTCGCGCGCCAGTTGGGCACGGAGTACCTCGGCCTGTGACCCTTGAGCGGACCGGTAGAGCGCCAGCGCCGCTTGCACACTCTCGGCCTGCAACTGTTCCTGATGCCGGACCGCTGCCACGGCATCTTCGGCATAGAGGGCTTGCAGCCAGGCGCGGCGCAACAACAACACCAACTCGGCAGACTGGCCGCGCAGCGTGTCGGCGGCCGCCTGGGCCTCCACCCCCGCCTGCTGTCCTTCCAGCCCCAATTTACCAAAGGAGGGAAAGGTCTGACTCAGGCCCACGCTCAGCATGCTCATCTGCTGCTGGTTCATGGAGAAGCTGTTGAGGGGCACGTTCACGGCGCCGAGGGCGAGATGCGGATCGGGCAACTGGGCAACGGCCACGGCTTTATGCCGTAATTCCGCGATCTTCTGGGTTAGGGCGCCGAGACCGGGGTTTTGCCGCAGGGCAATAGCCTCAGCACCCTGCAGGCTCAATGGGGCGGCACTGGCATAAGGGCTGAACACCATCATCAGCATGGCGGGAAGGGAGAGTGGCCCCGCGCCTCTGCAAATAGCCGCAACCCACTTTAGAAAATATTTATTTCCAGAACTTCTTTGCACATCGCTCATATAGCCTCCACATACGGCCCGAGTTAGGGCCGAATACGCGAATTTCCTGTCCGGCGCGCTTATGCGCGCGGGACTGCGGATTCAGGCGGGAGGCTAAATGAGAAAACGAACTGCGGAGAGTGGGGGAAGACCAGTGTGGGCCGCAACGCGGAGAAAGTGTGGAACGGGCTTAGGAGAAGAGAGAGTAATCCAGGATGCAACGGAAACGGCGAGAGCCGACATGGCGGGGGTGATGTTGTTGGCACTCTCCGCTACCGGCGCCATCATATCGTGGTGGCAGCAAGCAGTCAGGCAAGAGCCTTGCTGCTGAGCCGGAGCACCAAGGGCCTGCTCGCAACGCGGCATTTGTGTGCCGTGTGCGGCCACCCCTGTCATCGACAGGGCGCACAGCGCCGGAGCCGCGTCTACGGGTGCCACTATCCAAGGCAACAGTAGAAGCAAGACCATAAAGGCTATCCGGCGAACGAACGGGCGAAAAACGCGCACAGTACTCCCATCTCGAGACGTTAGTCTAGTCATCAAAACTCAACGGCCATCAAATGTCAATGCTGCCGCGACTGAGTGCCGCGCTTCCCGCCCTTACTGAGGTGCCCCTTATCTACGGTTTTTTTTACCGCCCCAACCGTCGGTGTTTGCAAGTCTTTCCCGACGGCGAGATTCCCCATCTCTGGCGGGTGGTCCTCGAAATGGCCGGCCAGCACCTTGAAATCCTGGACGTGAAACACTTCTGTCCCCCACTACGCCCAAACCCTCACCCACTGGGTCCGGCGCTTGGAGGAACACAAGGAAGAGGCTGTTGCCATGATCGGCGAGAAACGCTATCGCATCTGGGCAATCTATGTGTGGCGCCGTCACCAACATGTGGACCGAAGTTACCGCGAGGCAGAGGTGAGCTGAGGCGATATCTAACGGTCAACCGGGGGAAGGCCATTGGCAGCAAAGGTACGGGTGGCCGAAGATCTTCCGCAGACCATATCCTCAGTCGCCAGGACGCCGATGGCTGGCCCCATCCATTGGATAGCCTGAAAGAAGATGGAATAAGTGGACACTGCCTACTACACTGAAGCCTTAAGTGAGCTGGTTATCGGCGAGGGTTAGTTCTGCGTCCATGGTGTAGCGAGCACGATGAGGAACAGGAAATGTGGCCTTATATGATGGGTGGTTTTTTCAATGGTTACGGCTGGGTCGGGTCGGCATTCATGATCCTGTTTTGGGGTTTGCTTTGCCTCTTGCTGATTTTTGGCATCGTTGCCGGGATCGTGTCGCTGGTGCGGGCCTTCCCAGGTCGCGGGAGTCGGAGTGGCGAGAAAACCACCGCGCTGGATGTACTCCACGAGCGCTATGCTCGTGGGGAAATTGGAAGGGATGAGTACCTGGAAAGGCGCCGCGACCTGGAACGATAGCGCTTTCCCATCCGCCGAAGCTGGTCCGGATGCGCTACCAACAGGTGGGGCAGCGGTGGAAAGCTTATCTCGTTGGTTAAGGATCCAGTCTGGGGCATGGATGTGGATCTCCAGATGCCGAGGCCGTAGCCGTGTATAGGGTGTGACATTCTATTTTTGCTCCGCCGCTCATCGGACGTTTGTCCCATTACCATAGCTAACCTATGGAATCAGGCTCAACGCGCACTAAGGTCGGAAATCGGCAACCGGCGTTGTAAGCTCCTGCGGCGGTAAAAGGAGAGGACTCTATGGACCATTCGGGACATCAGAAACAAGGGATGGGTACCGCTCATTCCAGTGCGCACGGCGGTCACAACCATGCCGCCATGATCGCCGATTTCCGGCGGCGGTTTTGGGTGTCACTGGCACTGACGATCCCTATCCTTTTTTTGTCACCGCTTATCCAGCATCTGCTGGGACTGGAGGCTACTCTTGCCTTTACGGGGTCGTCCTATGTGCTTTTCGCACTATCGAGCGGGGTTTATTTCTACGGCGGCTGGCCCTTCCTGAAAGGACTATTTTCCGAGCTCGAAACCCGCAAGCCAGCCATGATGACGCTGATCGCCCTGGCCATCAGCGTGGCCTATTTTTACTCGAGTGCCGTCGTGTTCGGGGTTCAGGGCGAAGTGTTCTTCTGGGAACTCGCCACGCTGATCGATGTGATGCTGCTCGGCCACTGGATCGAGATGAAATCGGTCATGGGGGCATCCGGCGCACTGGAAAAACTGGTGCAAATGATGCCTTCCGAGGCTCATCTCGTGGCCCCGGACGGTATGAAAGACGTGCCGGTCGCCAATCTGCAGCGCGGTGACCGGGTGCTGGTGAAGCCCGGCGAAAAAATCCCTACAGATGGTCTGATCGTCGAGGGGCGAACCACCGTCAACCAGGCCATGCTCACCGGCGAAAGCCAGCCCGTGGAGAAGGGGCGCGGCGACGAAGTGATCGGCGGTTCGGTCAACGGAGAGTCGAGTATCACCGTCGAGGTCCACAAGACCGGCAGTGAAACCTATCTTTCACAGGTCATCGAGATGGTGCGCCGGGCACAGGAGTCCCGCTCCCGGACCCAGGACCTGGCCGACCGCGCGGCCCTGGTGCTGACCCTTACCGCGTTGAGTGTCGGGGGGCTTACCCTTGCCACTTGGCTGGTCCTTGGCCAGCACTTCGAGTTTGCCCTGGCCCGCATGGTCACAGTCATGGTGATTGCCTGTCCCCATGCCCTGGGCTTGGCGATTCCGCTGGTCGTCGCCGTGTCCACCGCCCTGGCGGCGCAGCATGGGCTGCTTATCCGGGACCGGTCTGCTTTTGAGCGGGCGCGCCAACTGCAGGCGGTGGTGTTCGACAAGACAGGGACTTTGACGGAGGGGCGGTTCGGCGTCACGGATGTGGTCGTGCTGGGCGGATACGCCGAAGACGATGTGGTGCGGCTCGCCGCGGCCCTCGAAAGTCAGTCGGAGCATCCCATCGCCGCCGGCATCGTGACAGATGCCAAAGAGAGGGGCATCAGCTTCGAGCCTCCCAAGGAATTCAGGGCCATCCCCGGGAAGGGCGCGCAAGCCATCGTGGAAGGACGCAACGTGAAAGTCGTAAGTCCCGGCTATCTCAAGGAGCACGGCCTCGATGTCAGCGATGGGCGGATCGGGGCCTTGGCATCCCAGGGCAAAACGGTGGTATACCTGCTCGTCGACGAGAAAGTGGCAGGGGCGATCGCGCTGGCCGATATCATTCGAGCAGAATCGCGGGAAGCCCTCGCGAGGCTAAAGGGAATGGGCGTGCAGGTGATGATGCTGACCGGCGACTCGGCAGCGGTGGCCCGCTGGGTGGCCCAGGAAATGGGGCTTGACGACTATTTCGCCGAAGTGCTCCCTGAGCAGAAGGCGGAGAAGATCAAGGAGGTAAAAGCGCGGGGATTGCGCGTGGCCATGGTCGGTGACGGCGTCAACGACGCCCCCGCCCTGGTGGAGGCGGACGTCGGGATCGCCATCGGGGCGGGTACGGACATCGCCATCGAGTCGGCGGACATCGTGCTGGTCCGTTCCGATCCTCGGGATGTGGCGGCCATCCTCGAACTTTCCCGGGCGACCTATCGCAAGATGATTCAGAACCTGTGGTGGGGTGCCGGCTACAATGTCGTAGCGATCCCGCTTGCGGCCGGGGTGGCCTACAGCATCGGCATAGTGTTGTCCCCAGCCGTGGGGGCGGCCCTGATGTCCGTTTCCACCGTGATCGTTTCCATCAACGCCAAGCTCCTTCAGAAGGTTCGGCTCACCGCCTAGCGCATGGGTCGGGAAGCAGCCAGCATGTCGCTGATCAGAACTTCCCCGAACGCAGGATCGCTGTCACCCACCACAGGCCGAATGCGCTGGCCACCGAGTAGCCGAGGAGGCCCAGGAGCGGAATCCCCAGATAGTGGGGACCGGTGTGGACGGCCATGACTAGGGATGACCCGATGATGACGGCGGCAATGATCAGGCTCAGGCTGAGGCGGTTGCTGGCGCGATCAAGGTGTTGCGGGATCTCTTCCATAGGCGCGTTGGCAACCGTTACAGTCAGTTCACCCTTAGCCAACTGCTGTAACGCACGGGTGAGTGAAACAGGCAACCTTGTCAGGGCCCGGCGCAAAGTGAAGAGCGCCCGATAGGCGCCGGGAAAGGCTTCTGTCATGTCGGGGAGGAATTGCCGCG
Source organism: Acidithiobacillus sp. TH-A117 (assembly GCF_057473465.1). Lineage (NCBI taxonomy): Bacteria > Pseudomonadati > Pseudomonadota > Acidithiobacillia > Acidithiobacillales > Acidithiobacillaceae > Acidithiobacillus > Acidithiobacillus sp. TH-A117. The sequence goes on along the minus strand of NZ_JBYCKQ010000016.1, from coordinate 5,917 downwards.
CAAGCAAGTGCGGCGTAAAGGCCTGTAAGGTGGCAAGCATGTTGAAACGAGCGTCCAGGTCGCGCGCCACCGACTCCACAATGATAAAGGCCCTGAAAGCGAACAAGAACTGGCGCAGTATTCGGAGCTTGTAACGCTGACCCAATCGGCTGAACTGGTTCACGATTTCAGCGAAGGAAGGCGCCTGAGCCGCCGCCACGGCATAGTACTGCTCCAAGGCTTCGCCCATATCCCGTGTGAACGCGGCCCGATCCGCGCCGGGAGCAGCACCGCTGGCGGTCAGCAATGGCGCGGGTGACGCGGGCGGCATGGCGACTGGGATCAAGACTGTCCGGGTCGTTCCAGAGTTGGCGTAAACGCTGGACTACGACGGGATCGCGCAGGTCCTGCAAACGGATACGGTGATGGCCGGGATCGGGATAGGGGACGTAGGTGCCGCCGGAACGAGTGAACTCCGCGTAGAGATCCAGAGATCGCCCTACATCAGTGACGACAATGAAGGGCGGGCGCCACTCGGCGGCGGGCAAAGCGCGCAGGCACGGCCAGAATAAACTCCAGTGACTGCCCGTTGGTCAGCCGAATCACCTGCAAGGCCTCCAGACTCAACAACCCACGATTCGGCGATGAGCACCAGTCGCCGCACCGCCCTTTTCGACTTTGACATCCTTTACCGGGTGCTGAATGCCGAAAGATATAGCTGCCAACCCTCATCAAATGCATCGGGGAGGGAACACAATGGCACCGAGCCTCAGCTAATTGAGGATGGAGAGCTTTTCACGATCCGCCTTCTTCGGTAACCAACGCCTGGGGCACGAAAGCCTCGCGATACTCATCACTACGTGGAAGCGGATGGGCCGGGAGTCTCAAAGATCTTTTTCTTCAGCTTTTCTGCCCAAACGCCATTCTGTTGTTGCTCATTACCTCCCGGATCAGGTCTCATCACCTTCCGCAGCCGCTCATAATGAGCAAGCTGGTCGCCTTCATTCTCCGTAACGTCCCAACGCCCTCCCCGACAATCCAGCCGGTGGAGAATCGACAGGATATGGTTTTCGATATCTCGAAGCCCGATACTACGCTTGAATCGCAGCAGCAGCGTAGACAAAGCCATTTTGTTACTATGCTCCACATCCAGCAACACCACCGGGAACGTCTTGTCCTGGAAAAATACGGCAACCAGGCATAATCTTTGGCGCCTTCCGACCATGGAAAAGGCCTGCCCGGTTTCAAGCCGGCACAGCGCCGTCAAAACACGGACATCTTTTAACCCGTTCGCCATGGTACGGACCACCTGCATCAATCGCCTTAGATCGTCCGTACCTTCACCTTTCTCGACCGCAAGCACCTGAAACTCCATGGGCAGGAGATCGTCGTGCAGAGACTCAGGGGAAACGCTCACTTTAGGCGGTGGCGTTTTTCCACTTCCCCGATATTTTCGGGTCTTCCCCCCATTTTCACTGGTGCCTGCGGCACCCTTGTTTCTACGCCTGATAACACGTATCCGATCTTTTTTATCCACCCGACGCACTTCGATTTCCCGGTCAAAAATGCTGGTTCTGGTCAATATCGGCAGGGCTGGCTGATGAACATCCGTCCTACTACCCGAACCTACCGTGTCTATGACAGGAACGTCACCTGATGACGGACCGCCGTCCGGTCCACGCCTTTTGGGCTGACTTTTTGGCATCCGCACCGTAATCGTTTTCCCCAACGACGGATGAGAGAAATATAAAACGTCACAGGGCACCCTTTTCCCCGTGAACTCGGAGATTTCTAAGATAAGCCACTGATTTCCTTTCCGCACTCCACGAAACTTAATTCCACAGTCATGCAGATCGGGAGGATCAAAGGTCATATACTTTTGTTTGAATGTCCGTTCGTAAACACTGTCCCAGGCGCGTTGCCCCTCAGGATCCACCGCCAGCCAAGAAAATTCCAAGATAAATGACCTCTTGAGTGATCTCACTGGCATTTGCTGGGTATAATCGAGCTGCAGCCGAGGATGAAACCCAGGTTCGACCGGCCTGAAGAGCGTCATGATGCCTCCAGGCTGCATAATATGATTGGCAAGCGTTTTATTATGTAGAAACAGGCTACGGATGAGTTCCATGGTCGGGACCAAATACTCCACCTGATCCACTCGATAACGCAAGAGTCGCTGTACCCCCTGTGATTTGCCTTCAAACGAATATAATTCTGGCGGAATGTCAGACGAGTTGAGTTCCTCTCCTGCCGCCAGATTGGGAATAATCACTTCCGAATATTCGCCGTAGGTTATTGGGAGCAATCTACCGTCGGAGAAGCGATAACCGAGTGCCAGCACCGGGAACAGCCCAATAGGTACGCGCCACATGGCAAATTCGCCTGACGACACGCCGCGGGTGACTATACGGACCTGCCACCCTTTTTTATCGTCTTGTTCGACTCCGGCCAGCCAGTGTAGCGTCAAATCTTCAGGCACTTTGCGCAATACGTCTATTCTGATCAATTTATACCTCAGAGGATCCAGCCATTATTTCCAAGGCGGCCAAGGCGGTTTCTACGCTCGGTGAAGCTATCGAAGGCAGCCCTGCTAAGCGGCGTACCCGCCACGATCGCACAGGCAACGCCTGGCGATGCAATTCTGCAGTAGCCCAGACAATGCGACGCAACCGAAACGCATCGGTAGTTTCCATGACCTCGCCAAGCACGCCGATACTTTTAGGCAGTTTTACCTGTCGTTCTGACATCCGGCGCGGCCGCCCCAACTTGCGCTCCAAAGCCGCCTGGGTAACGCGTTGCGGCGGAACCTCCCGAGTGATTTCCCGCGCGACCTTACGCAGTTGGATCGCCATGCTACGATCCAATGTCTCCCAGTCCACACGCTGATCAGACCATTTCTTGTGCAGTGCCGTCGGTGAGTGTTGCTCCAGCCACTCCCTGTCATGGCGGTACAACCACGAGTGTTCTTTGGGTAGCAGGAGCGCCAGTTGCCGACGTGACAAATCAGCGTAATTCTGCTGCATGTCCAACCACCGTGTTCTTATGGCATCACAGTCTGGCACCAATGTTCGGGAATGTCGTGCGGCTAAGGGCTTCCAGGGCACGTTCAACCCGAGTCGGGAGGCGTGCAACCTCACCGTCCCCGGATCAATGGCAAGATATCCGGCTACCGCCCTGAGTCCCAGGCCCTCCGCCACTTTCTGCCGGATTTGATCATCCAGTAGGGGGCCAAAGTCCAAAATGCGCGGCGAACTCCTTGATCCCACCTCTCGACTGTACACAAATCCGCAGGCGCAGGAAAATCGACCAATCACCCGATCCTGATCATGGCGAACAGCAATCTCGTGGATCACATTCTGCCCATAGTGGTCTGCCAGACGATTGAAGCAGGGCCACGGTCCCTTGCCGAAGGGGGGTGCCGTCCGCCGTTGCGACGACCGTTTGTCCAAAAAAATCGGGAATAGAACATGCCGCAACGGATGAAATGCCTTTCTGTGTTTCCGTACCATGGCCGTAGGCCAATCGCCGCCGAGACCACCGGGGATAAGGTCGATTACTGGTTCAAACAGGCTTAAAATTGCTTCCCTGAGAAGGTTCTGAGCGACATTCTCCTTGCCTTTGTCGAAGCCGCGATCAATCACTGCGCCCCGATAATACGCACCCCAATCACGAAAGCGCACTGGCGGATGATCGAGCAACGCAGCGCTCCGCTTGGCGATCTCTTGCAACAGCGTCACTTGGCGCGGGCTACTCGCCCAAGAAGGGAGTGCCGCCACCGGCGAACAGTTCTTTTGATCCGCGGCGATGAATTCGTGCTGGTTACCGTCACCTTGAGAGACCGCACTGTCCGCCAGGGCCGCGCCATGTTCCGGACAAACCAGAACGCCGGGGAGTTGATGGCTGCGCCTCCAATATCCTTCTCCATAGCGGCTCAACATCTCGCCAAGGCAGATGGGACAATACCGTAAGTATGCCGGAGCCGAAATCGCGCTCGCCGCAATACCCAGACGCACATGCACGGCATCCGCCGGGCCGTCCGCTAAAGACGCCAGTACGGATTGTCCCACTGACTTCGGCTCGAATGCCGTGTAATAAAGGTAGAGGGTAAAATCCTTAGTCAGTCTTTCCGGACCGAGTCCGCGATCGGCCGGTATTCTTTGGCTCAACGCTGCCACGCGGCTTTGCAAATCAACCGTAGCACGCACACCGTTTGCACCAAATAAATCCCGCATGGTTTGTTTCGGGCTTCGGGAACAAACGTGAAGGTGATAGCGCGCGAGCACGCTGTAAAGCAGTTCGTCGGGGTAAATTTCGGGGAAATAGGCGAGCACTTGGGGACCGTCACCCTGCGCGATCCACCATGGGTGGTTTGATCGCTCCAGCCCCCAGCAGCGCTTCGTAGGCGGGCAGCCCATCCTTCTTCCCGGCGGCAATAATAATTCTCAGATCTTGTTTGTCAGACGGGCCTTGCGCCTTGGCGGTTTTGTCGCGCGCCGTCGGCCGCCGCGTCTTGGCGGTCGGTTGCTCCGGTCCTCGTTCGCGCAATCTGGTTGAGATGACTGCCACGAGGTCCAGGGCCGAGAGCCCCTGGTTTTCCGCTTGGACTTCCGCCAACAACACCTTGGCGATATCGCGGGCCAGCCCCAGATCCTCCAGGGCACGCAGGATCGGGCCGTCATCATCGTTCACACGGGTATCGTCTTCCGTCGCGGAAATGGCGGGCGTGCGGGCTGCCGTGGAGGGCAGATCGGATAGACGCGCAAGGGAGTCGCCGAATACTTGCCTAATGTGGTCATGCAGGGGGCGGATGTCATCATACTTGGCGATCGCCTCCCGGTCGTTGCGCTTCAACGCATCGATCATGGGATGGATCAGGCGGAGGTGCTCGCGCGCGACTTGGCGCAGCAAGCCCGCATCGATACGTTCAGCCCTGCCTCGTAGAACTCCGAGTTGGATAGCACGCAACTGCGCCATCATGAAAAGGTTGACCAGCACGTCCACAATGCCCTGACTTTCCTCGTAGAGCGCTTGGCGGATCTCGCCGGTCAGGGGCGAGACTTCCCGCGTCCACTGATAGATCCACATGCGATCGACAAAATGGTTCCAGGTCGCGCCTTCTTCCAGGCGCTCCCAGACCAGACTTCCCAGACCACTGGCGCGGCGCGCCTGGCGGAAGTCCCCTTGCAGCAGCGGCAGTGCGCCCAGCGTGCCGATAACGATCACCGGGATACCGATGGTGTTCACCAACGTCACCAGGAAATTCAGCAAGGCGTCTGCCCCAGTGCCCGGGGCTTCCTTGATATGCTGAATCTCGTCGACGATCAGTACGCCCAGGGCGTGCAGGTTGGCGATTTGCGCCATTTGGACCATCATCTCGTCCAGGGAACTTCGGCTGGCCCCGTACCGGGCGCGGTAGCGGGTGCCCAATAGATTGTCCATCTCCTGGAAAAAGCTGATGCAGAGCTGTTTGGGAGACCCCTTGTAGGGACTATCCAATTTCAGCCAGACCACTTGGTCGAGACTGAAGGGCTCGGCATGGTGGACGACTTGCGGATACAGCTCCAGGACCCTGGCCATGCCGTAGCTCTTGCCGATGCCGGAGCAACCAACCAGAGCAAAGCTGCTCGCCGTCGAACGGATCGGGCGCCGGACAGCGGCAAGATCCTTCCCGACAACCCGCTCGTAGCCGTCCTGGAGACGGCGGATATAATCGGTAGTGTTGGGATTGCGGCTCAGATACCCCTGGCGGAGGAGCATGCCGAACTTCGCTTCCAGTTGTAGATGGTTCTCCAGCGGCTCGAAATAATTCTTCAGGCGCAGGACGCAATGCGCCCGGAGGTGGGCTGCGTATTCTGGCCCATCGTGGGCAGTCATTCTGAATGATCGTGGGCGGTGATTCTGGGCGATGGTGGGCAATGATTCTGGCGGATCGTGGGCA